>JAVBYK010000441.1 GCA_030824095.1 bacterium | reverse complement strand
CCAGTTGTCGGGGGCCACGTTCATCTCGCCTGGCGCATAGCCCAGCATCTGTTCCCAGCGGGCGCTGACGACGAACTGGTTGGTCTGCAGGTTCCAGTCCCAGTAGCCCTGGTCGGAACCGGCGATGACCCGCGCCAGTTGCTGTTCGCGCTGGTGCAGTGCCGCCGCCGCCGCCTTGCGTTCGGTGATATCGCGGGAAACTCCGAACAGCCCGATGGCCTTGCCGTTGTCGTCGACAACCGGCCCCTTGGTCACCCAGAAGTCCAGCGTCTTGCCGTCCTGGGTGGATACGCGTTCCTCGTGCGACTGCATGCGTGCCTGGGCCACCACGTCGCGGTCGATGGCCATCAGGCGCTGGGCGGTTTCCGCGTCAAACAACAGGGTGTCGTCATGTCCGATCAGGGCTTCAATCGGCTTGCCGACAAATTGTGCGGTAGCCTGATTGAGCAGCAGGTAGCGTCCCTGCAGGTCCTTGACGAAGACGGCATCCGGGGTGCCGGAGACCACCGCATCGAGCAGCAGGCGCTTGGCCTCCACGCGTGAGGTGGCCACCCGCAGCATTTCGCTGAGCAGGCTGACGGCCACGCCGTTGCCGACCAGGAAGAACCACTGCAGCAGATCGTCACCCCGCGCGATGCGAAAGCTGTAGAGGGGAGGGATGGCGAAGTAGCTGGTTCCCGCTGCCGCCACCACCGTCGCCACCAGACCGGGGCCCAGCCCGCCCAGCGTGGCGCTCAGGACAATGGGCAGCATGAACAGGATCAGCATCAGGCGCTGGTCGTGATCGGGCGCGGCGGCGTTGCGCACGAGCAGCATGCTGGCCGTGACGACCACGGCGAACACGTACCTGGGCCAGCGGCTCCTCTGGGCGGTGACGCCGCTGGTCAGCGCGTTGATCAGGGTCTCGCCGGCACTGGCACCACTGGCGGGAACGGACTTGAGTCCAAAGAAAAACATGGCGGCCGTGGCCACCACAAAGAAAACCCCCTTGGCGGTGGACAGCCAGACCATGGACTGGATGTCGGCAAAGGCCGACAGCAGCTGGTCAGACAGGAAGATCCATGCCAGCGAGCCCACCGCATAGGCCGTGACGATGATAGCGATGAACCGGTTGCGTGGCGTCATCATCGGGCGGAGGATTGTGCACACCGTTCAGGGGTGCAAAACAGGGGGGCAAACGGCATGCAGGTCAGGGTGCGGCAAGGGCGGCGTCGCATTTCATGGAACAGGTCGCCACAGTGGACTAAATCGGCAGTTTTGTCTACCCCAATAGCCCTAGAGTGTTTTCCACAACTGGTCACCGCCGAACTCCAGATGCGTCAGGTACAGGCGCAGCTCGAACTCCAGCTGGTGGTAGCTGCTCTCCATGTGGGTGCAGAGCTGGTAGAAGGCCTTGTCGTGGGCGCGCTCACGCAGGTGGGCCAGTTCATGCACGACGATCATGCGCAGAAAGTCCGGCGGCGCGTCCTTGAACAGCGAGGCGATGCGGATCTCGCGTTTGGCCTTGAGCTTGTTGCCCTGCACGCGTGACACGGTAGTGTGGGTGCCCAGTGCGTGCTGGACGATCTGCAGCTTGCTGTCAAAGGCCACCTTGGAGAGGGGCTCGGCACTGCGCAGGTATTCGGTTTTGAGATCCTGCACGTAGTCGTACAGCGCCCGGTCGGTGCGCAGACCATGGGCCTGTGGGTGCTTTTGCAGCAGCCAGGGGCCGATGCGCGCGCCCTCCAGCATCTGCTGCACCTGCGCCAGCGTCTCCTGCGGGTAGCCCTGCAGAAATTTCAACGGAGAAGTCGCTACGCTTTTCATAGCGGCTTACGCAGGTTTGACGAGGGCTGGAGCCGTATTTTCTTCTAGTTCTCGCGGCGCAGAGCGGGGAACAGGATGATGTCGCGGATGCTGGGGCTGTCGGTCAGCAGCATCATCAGGCGGTCAATGCCAATGCCGCAGCCGCCGGTGGGGGGCATGCCGTATTCCAGGGCGCGCACAAAGTCGTGGTCGTAGTACATGGCTTCGTCGTCGCCACTGTCCTTGGCCGCCACTTGGGAGTGGAAACGTGCGGCCTGGTCTTCGGCGTCGTTCAGCTCGGAGAAGCCGTTGCCGAACTCACGGCCGGTGATGTAGAGCTCAAAGCGCTCGGTGACACCGGGGTTGGTGTCGCTGGCGCGCGCCAGTGGCGAGATCTCGACCGGGTGTTCGCAGATGAAGGTGGGCTGCCACAGCATTTCTTCCACGGTTTCCTCGAAATACATGACCTGCAGGCTGGCCAGGCTGCGGGTGGAGAGCTGGTTCTTGGCCTCGGTCAGGCCGAGCTTGAGCAGCGCGCGCTTGAGCCACTCGGCGTCGTCCACGTGGGGACCGGCGCCGGTGTATTTGGCAATCGCTTGCACAATGGTCAGGCGCTCGAACGGCTGCGACAGGTCCACCGGCTTGCCGCCGTAGTTCAACTGCAGGGTGCCCACGGCCTTCATGGCGGCGTCGCGCACCAGGGCTTCCGTGAAGCCCATCAGGTCCTGGTAGTTCCAGTAGGCCGCGTAGAACTCCATCATGGTGAACTCGGGGTTGTGGCGCACCGAGATGCCTTCATTGCGGAAGTTGCGGTTGATCTCGAATACGCGGTCAAAGCCACCGACCACCAGGCGCTTGAGGTACAACTCGGGCGCGATGCGCAGGAACATCTGCTGGTCCAGCGCGTTGTGGTGCGTGGTGAAGGGCTTGGCGTTGGCGCCGCCCGGAATCGGGTGGAGCATGGGGGTTTCGACTTCCAGGAAGCCGTGCTGCACCATGAACTCGCGCAGGCCGCTCACCGCCTTGCTGCGGGCCACAAAGCGCTTGCGCGATGTCTCGTCCGTCATCAGGTCCACGTAGCGCTGGCGGTATTTCACTTCCTGGTCGTGGATGCCGTGGAACTTGTCGGGCATGGGGCGCAGGCTCTTGGTCAACAGGCGCACGCTGGTGGCATGAATGGACAGCTCGCCGGTCTTGGTCTTGAAGACCTTGCCTTCGGCGGCCACGATGTCGCCCAGGTCCCAGTGCTTGAACGCGGCATACAGGTCTGCGCCCACGTCCTCGCCCTTGACGTAAATCTGAATGCGCCCGCTGCTGGGGCCGAAGGAGGCGTCCTGCAGGGTGCAGAAGCTGGCCTTGCCCATGACGCGTTTGAGCATCATGCGTCCGGCCACCTTGGCGGTGACGCCCATGCCTTCCAGGACCTCGGTGGCGTGCTGGTCGTATTCGGCAAACAGTTCCTCGGCCTTGTGGCTGGGCTTGAAGTCGTTGGGAAATGCCACGCCATGGCCCTCGGCCTGGCGCTGGCGAATCGCCTTGAGCTTTTCCCGGCGTTCGAGAATCAGCTGGTTTTCGTCCTGGGGTGCGGGGGCTTGGGTGTCAGACATGGAGGTGCGCAGGGTGGAATCAAGAAAGGGCCGGAATTTGCGGCCAGAACCCTCGATTCTAAGAGGGTCGCTGCGGATATGATGCATTCGCTCATTTCATTGGACACCATGCTCTACCAAATCACCTCGCTTTTGCTGGAAGTGGCCGCCGGATTGATCGCTGGCACCTGCCTGTTGCGCCTGTACATGCAATACCAGCGCATCCCCATGTCCACCCGTTCGGGCAACCCCTTGGCCCGCTTCATTTTTGCGCTGACCGACTGGCTGGTGCTGCCGCTGCGCCGCGTGGTGCCGGCCATTGGGCGCCTGGACACGGCCAGTTTGCTGGGTGCGTTTCTGGTGCAACTGCTGCAGTTTGTGATTCTGTGGGGTATCACCGGCATGGTCACCAGCGTGCTGTCCATCGTGGTGCTGGCAGCCTTTGGCCTGGTGCGCATGGCGATTTCCGGCCTCACCGGCCTGGTCATCATCTACGCCATCCTGTCCTGGGTGCAGACCCAGTCGGTGGCGGCCGATTTTCTGGAGCGCCTGGTGCTTCCGCTGCTGATGCCGATCCGCCGCGTGGTGCCACTGGTGGGCGGCATCGACCTGTCGCCGCTGG
This sequence comes from bacterium, assembly GCA_030824095.1. GTDB lineage: Bacteria > Pseudomonadota > Gammaproteobacteria > Burkholderiales > Burkholderiaceae_C > Allorhodoferax. Next base: position 3,544 of record JAVBYK010000441.1, on the reverse strand, counting down.
TGCTGCTGCTGATCCTGCAGGTGGCCGGGATTGTGCTGGGGAACTTGCAGGCGGCCGTGCTGTTTGCGATTTAGTGGCCAGAAATGACTAGCGGGGGTTGGGCCTAAGCTGGGGGCCGATTTCTGCGCATTTGGCAGTATGAGGCACCCGGCTTAGGCCCAACCCCCGCGGGTCGGGCAGACAAAGACTTAAATGACTGCGTCGGCCGGCTGGCGTTGCAGCATCGCCAGTGAGCTGGCCACGGTCTTGCGCAGGTCGCGACGGTCACAGATCAGGTCAACCGCCCCCTTGGTCTGCAGGAATTCCGAACGCTGGAAGCCTTCGGGAAGTGTGACTCGCACCGTGGATTCGATGACGCGCGGGCCGGCAAAACCGATCAGGGCCTTGGGCTCGGCCATCACGATGTCACCCAGGAACGCGAATCCAGCGCTGACACCGCCCATGGTTGGGTCGGTCAGCACACTGATGTAGGGCAGGCCCTTCTTGGCCAGGCGGGTCAGTGCGGCATTGGTCTTGGCCATTTGCATCAGCGAGAGCAGGCCTTCCTGCATGCGCGCGCCACCCGTGGCGGTGAAGCACAGGAACGGCACTTTTTGCTCGATGGCGGTCTCCACGCCGCGCACAAATCGCTCGCCCACCACGGAGCCCATGCTGCCGCCCATGAAGTCGAACTCAAAGCAGGCCGCCACCAGGCTGATGCCCATGACGGCACCGCCCATGACCACCAGCGCATCGGTCTCACCGGTGTTTTCCAGGGCTTCCTTCAGGCGTTCGGGATATTTGCGGCTGTCCTTGAACTTCAGCGGGTCGACCGGCAGCACTTCCTGGCCGATCTCGAAACGGCCCTCGTTGTCCAAGAACAGGTTGAGTCGGGCGCGGGCGCCAATGCGGTGGTGGTGACTGCAACTGGGGCAGACGTTCTGGTTTTGTTCCAGATCGGTCTTGTACAGCACCGTCTCGCAGCTGGGGCACTTGACCCACAGGCCTTCCGGGACGCTGCGGCGGTCGGCCGGGTCGGTTTGTTGAATTTTCGGGGGAAGCAGTTTTTCTAGCCAACTCATGTGCGGTCTCCAGTACGGCGTCCAACAGACAGGGTGGGATTATCGGTCCAAAGCGGTCCGGATTTCCCGCAGGAAGGTTTGGGCCGTTGGGGCCACTTTTTCGCGCGGTTGATCCTCCAGCAGCTGGATGATGCGGCTGCCAATCACCACGGCGTCGGCCACGCGCGAGATGGAGCGGGCGGTATCCGCATCGCGGATGCCAAAGCCCACGCCCACCGGCACGCTGATGTGCTGGCGGATGCGCGGCAGCATGGCTTCCACCGCGCCCACGTCCAGTGCGCCGGAGCCCGTCACGCCCTTGAGCGACACGTAGTACACATAGCCGCTGGCCACACGGGCCACCTGGTCCATGCGGGCGTTTGTGCTGGTGGGGGCCAGCAGGAAGATCAGGTCCATGTGGTGGGCGCGCAGCTCCAAAGCAAAGGCCTCGCACTCTTCCGGTGGGTAGTCCACGATCAGCACGCCGTCCACGCCGGCTGCTGCGGCGTCCTGAACGAAAGCGCTGGAGACGCCTGCTTTGGCGTGCTTCTGGTCGTAGCGCTCCACCGGGTTGGCATAGCCCATCAGCACCACGGGGGTTGTCGTGTCGGTCTTGCGGAATTCTTGGACCATGGCCAGCACCTGCACCAGGCCAATGCCAAAGGCCAGGGCCTTGTCGCCAGCCTTCTGGATGACCGGGCCATCGGCGCTGGGGTCGGAGAACGGCACGCCCAGCTCGATGACGTCGGCACCACCGGCGACCATGGCGTGCATCAGTTCGGGCGTGACGTCGGCGTAGGGGTAGCCGGCGGTGACGAAGGGAATCAGGGCCTTGCGGCCCTGGGCCTGGAGGTCGGCGAATTTCGGGGCAATGCGGCTCATGCTGCACCTCCTTGCTTCACGATCTGGATTGGCTGTTCGCCCCCCTTGACCGATTGGCCGGTGCAGCTGGGGCGGCAGAAGAACTCGCCATTGCTCAGGTCTGCCACGGTGCCGATGTCCTTGTCACCACGTCCCGACAGGTTGACCAGAATGCTTTGGTCCGGTCGCATGGTCTTGGCTAGCTTCATGCCGTAGGCCACCGCATGGCTGGATTCCAGCGCGGGGATGATGCCCTCGGTGCGGCACAGGTAGTGGAAGGCTTCCAGCGCTTCCTTGTCGGTGACGCCCACGTATTCGGCCCGACCAATATCGGCCAGGAAGGCGTGCTCGGGGCCGACACCGGGGTAGTCCAGTCCGGCGCTGACGCTGTGCGTCTCGGTCACCTGGCCGTTGTCATCCTGCAGCACATAGGTGCGGTTGCCATGCAGCACGCCGGGACTGCCGCGCTGGATGCTGGCCGAGTGCTTGCCACTGTCCAGGCCTTCACCAGCCGCTTCCACGCCGATCAGGCGGGTCTTCTCATGCGGGATATAGGGGTAGAAGATGCCCATGGCATTCGACCCACCGCCCACGCAGGCAATCACCGCGTCGGGCTGGTCACCTTTGCAGCCGGCGGCTTTGAGCATCTCGGGCATTTGCACCAGGCATTCCTCGCCAATGACGCTCTGGAAGTCGCGCACCATCATCGGGTAGGGGTGGGGGCCGGCTACGGTGCCGATGATGTAGAAGGTGTTGTCCACATTGGCAACCCAGTCGCGCATGGCTTCGTTCAGGGCATCCTTCAGCGTCTTGCTGCCGCTTTCCACCGGCACGACGGTCGCGCCCAGCAGCTTCATGCGGTAGACGTTGGGGCTCTGGCGCTTGACGTCTTCACTGCCCATGTAGACCACGCATTCCAGGCCGTAGCGGGCGCAGATGGTTGCTGTCGCCACACCGTGCTGGCCGGCTCCGGTTTCGGCAATCACGCGCGGCTTGCCCATGCGCTTGGCGAGCATGGCCTGGCCGATGGTGTTGTTGATCTTGTGGGCGCCGGTGTGGTTCAGATCCTCGCGCTTTAAAAAGATCTGCGCACCACCCATTTCACGGCTCATGCGGGCGGCGTGGTAAACCGGGGAAGGGCGGCCGACAAAATGCGCCAACTCCGACTTGAATTCGGCGATGAAGGCGGGGTCATGCTGGTACTTGGCGTAGGCGTCTTTCAGCTCATTGATGGCGTGCGTCAGCGTCTCGGAGACAAAGCTGCCGCCATATTTCCCGAAGTGGCCGGTCGGGTCCGGTTGTTGGTAGTCGTACATGGTTTCGATCGATTTGTGGGCGGAATGCGCTAGGTGCGCGCCCGGCCCGTTCAAGAGGCGGTTTGATCCGCTGCGCGCACGGCGGCAACGAACTGGAAAATCTTCTCGGGATCCTTGATGCCCTTGAGAGGCTGTCCCTGAGCGTCCACGGCTTCCACGCCGGAGCTCACATCCACGGCCAGCGTCTTACAGCGCGGCCGAACCTGTTTGACCCCATCGCCCACGTTTGCAGGTGTGAGTCCACCACTCAAGACGAGGTGAGCGTTGACGTTTGGAGGAAGCAGTGACCAATTGAATGCCTTGCCGCCACCGCCAAATCCGTCGACA
>JAVBYK010000122.1 GCA_030824095.1 bacterium | reverse complement strand
AAGCACGCTACGAGTCCGACAAGAAGCTCTGCAACGACGAGACCACATCCGCCGCACGCCTGCAATGCCGGCGTGACGCCAAGGCCGAATACGACCAGGCCATCGCTGCCGCCAAGAGCCGGGCCGCCACGGCAACGCCACCCGCAGCCACCCCCGCTGCGGCTGCGGCCACGCCCGCCGCATCGGCTGCTTCTGACGCAGCCTGCCCGGATTGCGGCCGCGTCATGGCGGTATCGGTCACGCAGAAGGCCGGTGAAGCCAGTGCCGTCGGCATGATTGCCGGCGGCGCCATTGGTGCAGTGCTGGGCAATCAGGTGGGCGGCGGCTTTGGCAAGGACCTGGCCACGCTGGCCGGCGCGGCGGGCGGCGCCTATGCCGGCAAGATCATCGAGGAGAAGATGAAAACCCACACCGTCTGGACCGTGACCGTGCACTACCCCAACGACAGCAAGACCAGCTTTGAGTTCACCACCGACCCCGGCCTGCAAGTGGGCGATTGGGTGCGCAATTCAGGCAACACGATTGTGCGCAAGTAGCACCGGCCCGTCCGGCCCCTTGTAGACCAGCACCTTCAGCGAGCGCTCGTCCGACACGTCCGCAAACACGGGTGCGTTGGCCACACGCTGCACAAAGGCCAGGTCCGGGGCCAGCTCCTGCATCTGGTCCCGCAGAAAGGCGACACCCAGTTCGGGTGCGTTCAGGCACAGCAGCGCGTACCCGCCGGCCTCCAGCAGGTCGGGCAAGCGGCGCATCAGGCGCGCATAGTCCTTGGTGGCAACGAAGCTGCCTTTCTGGTAGCTGGGCGGGTCGAGAATGATCAGGTCATAGGGGCCGCCGCGCGAGATCTTGCCCCAGGTGGAGAAAATGTCGTGCGGCATGAAGCCCGCCCCGGTGGTGATGCCGTTGAGCTGGTGGTTCTGCTGCCCGGTGGCCAGCGCACCGTGGCTCATGTCCACATTGAGCACATGCCGGGCACCGGCCTGGCGCGCGACCACGGAGAAGGCGCAGGTGTAGGCAAACAGGTTGAGCACCTTGCGCGGCGCGTGGGCAGCCACATGCTCACGCACCCAGCGCCGGCCTTCCGCCATGTCGAGAAACAGGCCATGGTTCTGCCCCTTGAGCACATGCACCCGAAAGCGCGCCCCGCTCTCGGTCACCACATGCGGCTCGGGCACGCTGCCGGCCATCAGGCGGGTTTCGCTGCCCCCCTCCAGCCGGCACTGGAAGACCCAGTTCAGCGGCTGGTCGGGGGCCAGTTGCTGCATGCGTGCGAACAGTGCCGCATGCACGGCCGCCAACTCATCGTCGGTGACAGCCTGAAAACTGGTCAGCACCCAGACCGGCGGGTAGGCATCCAGCACCCAGTGCTCGCAGCCGGGAAACAGCCCGCCCCGGCCATGGAAAATGCGCCGGGCATCGGTGGACAGGTCCATCGTGGCGATGGCGTTCAACAGGGCTTGCACGGCGGTCAGTAATGCGGTGGCAGTTCTTCGCTGGCGCGGCTGAAGGTGGGGCCGCTGCCCTCAGGCATCTGCTGGCGCAGTTGGCGCACCTCGCGCATCAGCAGGTCAATCTCCTGCTGCTGGCGCACGATGATGGTGTTGAGCTGGTCCAGCAGGTCTTCCTGGAAGCTGAGTTTGATCTCCAGCTCAGTCAGGCGCTGGTCGGTGGTGTCGGGGGCTTGCATGCGCCTATTGTCCCTGGCGGCGGGCTTCGCGCAGCATGAAGAGGTAAAGCCCCTCCACCTTTTCACGCGCCCAGGGCGTCTTGCGCAGGAATTTCAGGCTAGAGGCCACGCTGGGATCATGCGTGAAGCAGCGCACCGGAATGCGCTCGCCCAGGCCGTCCCAGCCATAGTGCGCGGCCAGTTCGGTGACGATGGCTTCCAGCGTCTTGCCATGCAAAGGGTTTCGGGGTTGGGGTGCTGGTGTCGTTGTCATAAGCCCACATTGTGCGGTCAGATCACGAGCGTATCAGTCGCCATGCCAGATAGGTTCCCAGCAGCGCATTGCCCACAGCAAAGGCTGTTACCAGGATGCTGCCCATGGTCGTCAGGGCATAGCTGCGCGCGATCCACCCCAGCACCAAGGACAGCAGATTGAGGGTCAGCATGATCCAAAAGAGCGGATTGCGCGGTTGGTACAGACGTGTGAATTTCATAAGGGCGTTGCCAGCCAGGTGCGCCCTGGCTCAAGGAACAATGGTGATGAATAGATACGTGGCCAGGAGGACCAGATGGACGACTCCCTGCAGCACCGTGGTACGCCCCGTCCCAAGCGACAAGCTGCAGACAAACAAGGACAGCAGCAATAGCACCGTGGACTTGATGTCGATCCCCAGCGTCAGTGTCCAGCCGGTGGCAATGGAGACCGCCGCTACCGCTGGAATGGTGAGCCCGATGCTGGCGAGGGCCGAACCCAGCGCCAGATTGAGACTGGTTTGCAGCCGGTTGGCACGTGCCGCGCGAAAGGCCGCCAGCCCCTCAGGCATCAGCACCACTGCCGCGATGATGATCCCGACCAGGGTCTTGGGCGCACCGGCGGTGGAAACCATCAACTCGATGGTGGGCGCCAAAGACTTCGCCAGCAGCACCACCACAACCAGGCTCAGCAACAACAACACCCCACTGCCGCTGGCATGCCATGCACCCGGGGGTTCCGCGTGCGTTTCTGCATCCAGTTTGGCACCGGGTGGCAAGAAGTAGTCACGGTGCCGCACTGTTTGGACCAGCACAAATGCACCATATAGAACCAGGGAAATTGTTGCCACAAAAATGAGCTGACTGGGGCTGTAGACAGGCCCGGGAACCGTGGTGGTGTAGTTGGGCAGAACCAGGGTCAGAATGGCGATAGCGGCAATCGTGGTTAGCGAGGCGCTCACGCCGTAGAGGCCAAATCTTTGCTCATGGTGGCGGCTGGCACCCACCAGTAGACACAGCCCGATGATGCCGTTGAGGATGAGCATCACGGCAGCAAAGACGGTGTCACGGGCCAAGGCGGCCGTGGCCGGCCCGCCATTGAGCATCAGCGAGACGATCAGCGCGACCTCGATGACCGTGATGGCCAATGCGAGGATCAGGGTTCCGAACGGTTCACCCACCTTGTGCGCCACCACCTCGGCATGGTGGACGGCAGCAAACACCGTGGTCAACAACAGCGCGACCGAAACGGTAATCCATGCCAGGCCCTGCGAACCAGGGCCGCTTGCGGCCAGGACTACCGCGCCGGCAATCGGTCCCAAAGCAGACCAGAGGGGTATCGGGAATCTTTCAGCCATCGATGCGAAGCGCTCCATTTGTGCGACACCATGCCGCAGAGTGACCATACCCTTCCTGCCGGAACCGCCCCATGCGGGGCCTGATTTGGCCTTTCACGGTCTGTTGTCTTTTTTGCCCGGGTTGGGTGCCAGGTTGGTCGCGGTGGGGGCACTCAGACAACAGAAAAATGCGTCAAGACAATCCCGTTTTTACGAACCAATGATATGTTTTTCTCAGCATAAACATGTTTCTTCACCACTAGAATTGACTCTACATCGGCGCTGGCAGTGTGAGTCGCCGCACAGGCAAGGCCCTCCGCCGCAGTGACTGATGTGCAACCCGTAAGGTCATTTATGCAAACCATTGCGCCCCTGTGGCTCTGGACCACTTTCGCCGGCATCGTCCTGGTGTCGCTGTTCGTTGATTTTGTCGTGCTCAAAAAGCAGGGCTCGCACGATATTGGCGTCAAGGAGGCCTTGAACTGGTCACTGGTCTGGATCGCCTTGAGCTTTTTGTTCAACGGCCTGTTGTGGTGGGCGGTGAAAGACAGCACCGGCTCCAGCGAAATCGCCGACACCAAATCGCTGGAATTTCTAACCGGCTACCTGATTGAAAAGTCGCTGGCAGTGGACAACATTTTTGTCTTCTTGCTGGTCTTCACCTACTTCGCGGTACCCACGCACTTCCAGAAGCGGGTGCTGATGATCGGCATCATCGGAGCCATTGCGTTGCGCACCGTCATGATCCTGGTGGGTGGCTGGTTGCTGGCCGAGTTCCACTGGATTCTGTACGTGTTCGGAGCGTTCCTGATCCTCACCGGCGTGAAGATGTGGTGGGCTGCAGGAAAGGAACCCGACCTCAACGACAACCCCGCCCTGAAGTTGCTGCGCAAACTGCTGCCGGTGAGCAAGAACTACGATGGCGAGAACTTCTGGACGGTCGAAAACGGGAAGAGGATTGCCACGCCCCTGTTCATGGTGATCTGCCTGATTGCACTGACGGATGTGATTTTTGCGGTGGACTCCATCCCCGCCATTTTTGCCATCACCAGCGACCCCTTCATTGTGCTCACCAGCAATGTCTTTGCCATTCTGGGTTTGCGGGCCATGTACTTCCTGCTGGCGGCCGTGGCCAACAAGTTCCATCTGCTGAACTATGGGCTGGCGGTCATTCTGGTATTCATTGGCGCCAAGATGTGCCTGATCGACGTCTACAAGATTCCGGTGCTGTTCTCTCTGGGTGTGGTGGTGGGCATCTTGGTGGTGACCATGCTGCTGAGTGTGCGCAGTGCCACTGCGCAACCCAAGGGATAAACACCCACGCAAACCCTGCGAGTCACAACGCGGGTTGCAGCAGACGTTGAACCAGCGGGTGCTGAACCTTCTTTTCGGTTCCTATGGCGAAGAAGTGTTCGGCAACGCCCTCGCACGGGCCTATGCGTTGCACGGCATAGTGCGCCAGCAGATCATCATGCGCCCACTCAGCTGCCGGAAACACACCCATGCCACTGGCGCCAAAGGTTTTGAGCAAGGCTGTGTCGGCAAACTCACCCACCACGCGGGGCCGGATGGCGCGTTGTTCAAACCACTGGTCCATCCGGTCACGCAGTGCCGTGTGTGGAGTGGGCAGCAGCACCGGCACATCACCCAGGCTGCGGGGAAAATCTTTGCCCGCAGCCTTGATCAAGGCGGCAGTTCCATACCAGCCGATGGTTGACGACCCCAATGCATGGCTGTAGAGCTTGATGTTGGGGTTGGCAGGTGCAGGCCGGTCTGCAAGCACCACATCCAGCCGGTGCAGGGCCAGATCACCCAGCAGGTCGTTGAGATTCCCCTCGTGACACAGCAAGCGCAGATTGGGTTCCGCCAATGCGGGCTGCAGGAGGCGGTGCACCACCAGTTTGGGCAGCCCATCGCAAATGCCAACCGCCAGCCGCACTGCGGGCGTGCTCACCGCGTCACGCACCCGCGCCGGCAGGTCCTCACCCAACTGAAAGATCTGGTCCGCCTGTTGCATGGCAGCCAGGCCGGCTTCTGTGAGCGCCAGACCGCGACCGGATGGCTTTAGCAGCGCATAGCCCAGCGAGCGCTCCAGCTCACGCACCTGGGCGCTCACGGTCTGGACTGCCATGTCCAATTTGTCGGCAGCCCGGGAGATTCCACCCTCTTTGGCGACCACCCAAAAGTAGTACAGGTGTTTGTAGTTGAAGAGCGCACTCATAGTCAGTTTTTTTAGGATGTTCGATTAGAAATTATCTGCTTTTTTGGTATTGGATTCAGCCCTATCGTTCAGTCTTCCTTAACCCGACAGGAGAAGCACGATGCAAGTCATTTTTGAATCCCGCGATGCCGATGGCGCCCAGATGCGCGAGGTGTCTGTTGAGCGCGTTCGCTTCGCTCTGCGTCGCCTGAACGCCTGGGTTCCGCGTGCCAAGGTTCAGTTCTCGGACGTGAATGGCCCGCGTGGCGGCGTGGACAAACGCTGCCAGGTCGAGCTGAGCACCGATGCTGCCGGCACGGTCGTCATTGCCTCGCTGGCCCGCGACTGGCGCACCGCATTGGACCGCTCACTGGGGCGCGCAACCCGGGCGCTCACACGCAGTCTGCAGCGCAACCAGAAGCCAGCGCGGGGCCGCATCGACAAACTGGCCCTGGACAGCTAACACCGTTACACCCTTCAGGAGATCACCATGAACAATGCCTATTCGCCCCGCTCAGTCAGCAGCCCCGGTCAGCTCCCGGAAACCCGCTCCGGCAATACGACCGCGCATGGGGAACTGCATTCAGCCGATGTCAAACGGGTCCTGCGCAATACCTATGCGCTGCTGGCCATGACGCTGTTGTTCAGTGCAGCAGTGGCGGTGACCACACTGACGCTGCAACTGCCGGCGCCCGGCTTGGTCGTGACGCTGGTGGGCTACTTTGGCCTGCTGTTCGCCGTCTACAAGTTGCAGAACAGCGGTTGGGCTTTGCCTGCGGTCTTTGCCCTGACCGGCTTCATGGGATACACCCTGGGGCCGCTGCTCACGCAGTCGCTGGCCTTGCCCGGTGGAGCACATACCGTGACCCTGGCCTTGGGCGCAACGGGCGCCACCTTTCTGGCGCTCTCGGGCTACGTCCTGCTGACCCGGCGCGACTTCAGCTTCATGGGCGGCTTTCTGTTTGTGGGCATGGTGATCGCCCTGATGGCGGGCATTGCCGCCGTGTTGCTCCAAATGCCCGCCCTGGGACTGGCCGTTTCGGCCATGGTCGCCTTGTTGTCGGCCGGGCTGATTCTGTTTGAGACCAGCCGCATTGTGAACGGGGGCGAAACCAACTACGTGATGGCCACCGTGAGCCTGTATGTGTCGGTGTTCAATTTGTTCACCAGCCTGTTGAGCCTGTTTGGACTGGGTGGTTCCAATGAATGAACTCGTCGCGCCTGACATGGCCATCGGCGCACTGTCGCTTGCCGCCGCCGTGCTGTATGCCGCATGGCATGAACATGCCGCGAAAAATCGCCGCGATGCCCAACTGCTCGTTGCCGTGGGAGCAGCGGGCCTGATGGGCAGCGCAATTGCCTGGCTTCAATGAAAGAACCCTATGAAATGCCCTCACTGCCCCGACTCCACCCTGGTGATGACCGATCGCCAGGGTGTCGAGATTGACTATTGCCCCGCGTGCCGCGGCATCTGGCTGGACCGTGGCGAACTGGACAAACTGCTGGAACGTTCCGCTGCCATGTCCGTAGCGCCATCCGCGAATGCTATGCCGCTTCGCCGACAACCCGACTTTGAAGACTCCGACTTCCGCAGTGGACATCGGTACCACCGCGAGCGGAAGAAATCGTGGCTGAACGAGATTTTTGACTGACTCCAGGCGACCATGAAGCCATTTTCTGTGGCCCTGTTCAAAGGCATGCCGGCTTTCTGCTGGCCTGGCGCTTCCTTTGGGTTGGGCTCGGGGCCTGTCGCGGGGGGTGACCTTTCCTTTCAACATCCTGATCGGCATTCCACTGTATGTGCATGCGGAACAACATTGGCTCCGATGACCTCGGCTCAACTCGCTTACAAGGAAAACGCAATGCGCAAATATGCCAAGAACAGTCCGCAAGCTGCTGCCAGAATTGTTGCCCTGACCATCATTGCCGACGGCGATGTGGACAAGGCTGAATTCGCCATGCTCGATCAACTCGCCGTGCACAAGCAGCTCGGGCTGGATCGGCTGGCATTGCATGCGATTTTCGACACCTTGTGTGAAGACCTGCTGTCCAGCAAGCAACTGGCCTGGGCGGACGCCTGCCCTGTGGATGAGTACACCCTGGCGCAATTCATGCACGAGATCGATGATCCGG
>JAVBYK010000324.1 GCA_030824095.1 bacterium | reverse complement strand
TGGGCCGCCCCCAGCATGGAGCGCTCGCCCGAGGTCTTTCTGGTGCGCCAGAAAATGCTGGAGACCGGTGTGGACCTGTGCCTGGACGTGCACGGCGACGAAGGCCTGCCCTACAACTTCGTCGTCGGCTCCGAGGGCAACCCTGGCTACACCGAACGTGTGGCGGCTCTTGAAGACGCGTTCAAGACATCCTGGCAGGCCAATTGCCCGGACTTCCAGGACCAGGTCAACTACGGGCGCGACGAACCCGGCTCCGCCAATCCCACGCTGGCCACCAACTGGGTCGCGCAGCAGTTTGGCTGCCTGGCGCTGACGATTGAGATGCCGTTCAAGGACAACGCCGACCACCCCGATGCGGCCGTGGGCTGGAGCGGCGAGCGCTCCCGGCGCCTGGGTGCCAGCGTGCTGCAGCCCCTGCTGGCCGTGCTCTAGATGTACCGCCGTGGGGGTTAATTGCGGGCGTGGCTGATCTGCAGGCTGTCAACGCCTTCTACCTGGCGCAGCTTGCGGGACAGCTCGAACAATGAGTTGGGCTCCGGGCGGCTCTTGAGCGCCACCATCACAAAGTTCCATGACACCGTGTGGCTCTGCGCGGTAATGTTCAACGAACCCTCCGCCACCATGTAGCCCCACTGGCGGATGGTGTCTTTCAGCGCGGCCTCGCTCGGCTCAAATCCGGGAGAGAACCCCATCTGCACACCCATGGCGCGCCGTGACGGCAGGCGCGACTCCAGCTTGGGCCCCCACATCATCAGCGCCGTCGACAGCAGGGCCAGCAAAATGGCCGCACCGAAAAAACCGATGCCGCACAGCACCCCGATGGCCGACGATGCCCAGATCGACGCCGCTGTGGTCAGGCCGCTGATGTTCAGCCCCTCCTTCATGATCACGCCGGCGCCCAGAAAACCCACGCCGGTCACGATGCCCTGGATCACGCGCGAGGGGTCCACCGCCGTGCCGATGTGCGAGCTGCCGCCCCACCAGAAGCCGGGGTAGCCGCAGAACACTGTCAGAGCGGCGGACGCCATGCAGACGATGCCGTAGGTGCGCATGCCCGCCGCACGGCCATGGTAGGAGCGCTCGTAGCCCACCAGCAGGCCCAACGCCAGCGCCCCGGCCAGATTCAGGAACACCAGCAGGTTCACCTCCACCATGGGCTGCGACCAGAACGAGGCCAGGTAGGACGGATTGAGCGAGTTCATGGAGTGGTTCCCAATAAAAATAGCTGCCAGCCCTCGTCGAATGGGGGCTGACAGCTATCAATAGTAGAGCAAATTTGGGCTTTGGGTCAGCTCTCAGATGGCCCAGTGCTTTGCTGCGCGATCATTGCGTCTTGGGAACCAGGCTGATGCCCTGACCGTATTGGGTGTAGGGCGTCGTCGTGACGCGATAGAAGTAGCGCGCCGGTGTGCCGTCGAGCCACCAGAGATCAGATGCATGGGTCTGTCCAACGGCAGTCAGAGTCTGGTCGGCTGTCAGGATGAATAGCTTTCCACCCTGCGACACCAGTACCGTACCGTCCAGTTGCACAGTCATGGATGCGCCAAATACGCTCGACAAGACACTCTGCAGGGCATTGGGGTCCAGGAATGCGGGGCGCATGATCTGTGTATTGCCACTGCTGTCGGTAAAGCGGTACAGGCCGTCATCACCGAGGTAGAGACCGCGGTGGCCCGTATCGCCCGTGGTCACCACAAAATCGGGACGCACCACATAGATCGTGCCGTTGGCGTTCACGGTGATGACGCCTTGCTGGTTGATTTGTGCCGTGAAGCCCAAGCCCGTCAGCGTCGACCCCAGTTCGCTCAGGCTGTAGACAGCGGGGGTGACATTGAGTGTTCCGCAACTGCTCACCACATCCAGGGGGTTGATTCCCTGCGTGTGGATTCCGTTGGTTCGGGCGTCCGTAGTGTTTGCACCCAGCGGGTAGAAGGAAATGACCTGTCCGTTCCAAGCGATTTGCGTGGCACCGGATGCTGTCTGGCCGATGTAGCTCACAGTGCCACCCAAGGCCTGCCGCACCGTATCCGTGACACAGTTCGCGATTGCCGGTGCATTGCCGGCACGCATGTCCAGCACGGTGGGCTGGCCACTCACGCCGTTGACGGCAGGCTGGGTTGTCAGCGTAGTCACTGGGGTGGGTGGCGTGGCTGTTGTGAGGGTGGCCGTAGAGGCTGCAGCCGACGGGTTGCCGGCCGCATCCTGGGCCACCACGTAGATGTCGTAGGTCGTGCTGGCGCTCAGACCGGTGATGCTGAAACTGCCTGCTGCACCGGATGGCAATACCCCACTGCCATGGGCCACCACAGTCACCGCGCCATAGGCCACGCCCGCCTGGGTCTGGGCCACGGTGGGGGCGGCGGACCCGCCGGCCACGGCGATCCAGTAGCCCATGGCCTTCTCGCTGGACGTCGCCGCCAGGGCACCACCGCTGGTGGTGGGTGCGCTGGTCGCCACGGCGCTCAGCGTCGGTGCGGTCGCATCCAGCACATGGGTGGCGCCGGCCTCGGTGACCAGGCCAGCGGCATAGGCGTTGCCGGCTACATCGGTGAGGGTGGCTGGTGGCGTGACCTTGAGGTGGGCGTTGGCCGCCACATTGGTGATGGTGGTGGCTGCGTTGCTCAGGTCCACGGCGCTCAAGGTCAGCGTGACCTGATTGCCACCGGCCAGGGCCACGCTGGCAACGCTGTAGGCCGGTGTTCCGCCATTGGCGGTCACCGTCCAGCCCGCCGCACTGCCCAATGTGGCGGCATCCAGGTTCTCGCTGAAGGTGAGCACCAGCTTGTGCGGGTCAGCCTGGTTGTTGACCACGATGTTGGCCACGGGCAACGTGGGTGGGGTGGTTTCCACCAGCACGGCGGCCGTGGAGCCGACGCTGTTCAGGGTGAGGGTTGCATCGATGTTCGTGGCATTTCGGATCGTGCCGCCGTTGAGGGTCAGGGCGCCCACGGTAATGCCATTGCCGTCGGCCTGGCCAGCCAACACGGTGTAGCGGAACAGGCTTGTAGTGGGTGTAGGTGAGGACACGTAATCAGCCTGCACCGTGGTGGCACCAATCACCAGCGCAATGCGGGGCGTGCCAGTAACAGTGGTGTTCTGGTCCCAGGTGACGGTGAAGTTCAGGGCACGGCCCACGCCGTAGCTGCCATTGGCGGGAACCGCCACGCTGGTTACGGCAGGACCGGGGGCCGGCGTCACGGAGTTGGACGCAGCCGAAGCCGAGCCGGTTCCGGCCGCGTTGGTGGCGGTCACGGTAAAGGTGTAGGCAAAGCCATTGGTCAGGCCAGTTACCGTGATGGGACTGGCAGCGCCGGTGCCGGTCAGGCCGCCGGGGTTGGAGGTGACGGTATAGCCGGTGATGGTGGCACCGCCACTGAAGGCAGGTGCCGTGAAGGTCACGCTGGCCTGGGTGTCACCAGCCGTGGCAGTGCCGATGGAGGGTGCGCCAGGTACCACAGCCGCAACGGTGAACGAGCGCGAAACTTGACTGGCCGCCAGATAGCTGCCGTTGCCAGCCTGATCGGCATTGATGGTGCAGGTGCCGGTGGTCACAAAGGTCAGTGCGCCACCCGTGGTGATGGTGCAGACACCCGTGGTGCTGGACGTGAAGCTTGGTGTCAGACCGGAGTCGGCAGTGGCCGTCAGTGTCGGAGTGGTTCCAAAATTCTGGGTGCCGGGGTTGGCAAATGTGATGATTTGTGCCGCCTTGGGGGTGACCGAATTGGATGCCGCGGAGGCGCTGCCTGTGCCAGCCGAATTGCTGGCAGTTACGGTGAAGGTGTAGGCCACACCATTGGTCAGACCGGTAACAACAATGGGACTGGAGGCTCCTGTGCCTGTGGCTCCACCAGGGTTGGCGGTGGCGGTGTAACTGATGATGGCCGCACCACCGGTAGAGGCTGGAGCGCTGAACGCGATCGAGGCCTGGGTGTCGCCAGCAGTCGCCGTGCCGATGGTTGGCGCATTGGGCACGATGGCATTCACGGTAAACGAGCGGCTCACGGTTGATGCAGCGTTGTAGCTTCCGTTTCCGGCCTGGTCGGCATCAATGGTGCAGGTGCCTGCTGTGACAAAGGTCAGCGCGCCGCCACTGGTGATGGTGCACACACCTGTGGTGCTGGAGCTGAAGGTGGGTGTCAGGCCCGAAGTGGCTGTCGCACTCAGCGTGGGGGTGGTGCCGAAGTTCTGGGCGCCGGGGTTGGTGAAGGTAATGGTCTGATTGGCCTTGGGCGTTGCACTATTGGAGGCCGCGGATGCACTGCCGGTGCCGGCAGAGTTGGTTGCTGTCACGGTGAAGGTGTAAGCCGTGCCATTGGTCAGTCCCGTAACCGTGCAAGGCGAAGCGGTGCAACCCGAACTGGTCAATCCGGTGGGGTTGGAGGTGGCCGTATAACCGGTGATGGCAGCGCCACCGTTGGAGCCGGGGGCCGAGAATGTCACAGAAACCTGTGTGTCCCCCGCTGTGGCGGTACCAATGGTGGGCGCACCCGGCACAACCGCACTGACACTGAATGACTGAGGTACCGATGTGGCCGCAGCGTAGGTTGCATTGCCGGCTTGGTCGGCGTTGATGGTGCAAGTGCCGGTGGTAACGAACGTCAAAGCGCCGCCACTGGTGATCGTGCACACGCCGGTAGTGCTGGAGGTGAACGTCGGTGTCAGGCCGGAGGTCGATGTGGCGGACAGCGTCGGTGTCGTGCCAAAGTTCTGCGTGCCGGGATTGTTGAAGGTGATGGTTTGCGGGCACTTGCTGGTGGTGAACGTGGCATCACCGCCGTTGGTGGTGCCTGCGCTATTAACACCATTGACCCTGAAGTGATAGGTCGTGTTGCAACTCAGACCCGCAAGCGTCTTTGCAACGGCCGTGCTGCCCGATCCATTTGTGACGGTGCCGCCAGTCGTTGCTGCAACGTTGGTGCCATAACCGGCCGTTGTGCCGTAGTCAAAGGTCACGGTTGTATCGGCACCGTTGTCGTTGATCGTGCCATTTAGAGTCGCTCCGGTGGTGGTAATACCGCTGGCCGAGCCTGTCGTGGCGGTTGGGGGAGGAATGACCGCGTTGTCGATCCCGATGTTGTTGAGGGCAATCCACATCTGCCCGCCCGACTGCGGAGTAATGCGAACCTCGTCGACGTTGTTGAAAATTGATGCGGTCAAAGCACCGGAGCTGTTAAATGTGAACTCCCACGGACCGACATTCGTCATCAAATTCACGGAACCGGTGCTAACAGTGTTTCGGAAGCCCTCAACGTTGATATTGGCGCCGCCGTAGTCAACGACAAATATGGACTTGAACCAGAATGGTACGGTTGTGCTGCTGCTTTTGATGGTGATCAATGAAGAAGGCGTGTTGTTGCCATAGTCAGAAGCAATTGCATTCTGAGAGTAGGGTGTCTCCAGGGTCCACGGTTGTCCCAGATTGCTGGAAATTTGAATCGTGATGCCTGGAATGTCCGTAGATCCACCCATGCCGTCGGTGACTGTGGCGACTCCCGGGCTTGAGTTGAAAGTCATCGTCCCTGTAGCGAGCAATGATGGGTAGGACTGACTGACCAAACTGGCCGTGGTAATTTTTCCACTTCGATACTCCAGAACCCAGTCGCCACCCAATGCGGTTGGCCCTGTGGGATTGGTGGATGCCGCCACATTGGCACCCGTTGCATCAGCCAGCGCCGCGACAAGGGTTGGTCCGTTTGTGCCGGCAGCAATATCGCAGCCGTACAGAAGGATTTCACCACCGGGTTTCAAGGCCTTGCCAATGGTGCCGAGTACGTCCGCGTAGTGGGGCAAGTTTTCAGGCGTCAATGACAAAGAGCCCAATTGCAGTGTTGCGCTGGCGCCGTGGGAGACGAGGTGAATGGCGTCCACGGGTGCGTGCCCCATCAAAAGCCGCGCGATTTCCTGTAGCCCATTGGCACCAGGATCCAAGATGAATTTTTGTGTTGAGGGATTGAAATCACGCACCAGGCTTGGGTAGTCTGCCACGTCGCCTTCGATAAACACGACTTCCCGGCGCTGAGTGTTGTCGTCCGGCCGCTGAGCGGCGTAAGAGTTCACCGGCCACGCGATGCCTATCAATGAAAGAAGAAGGAGGAAGACAAGCGCGAGCCTTCGGTTGATTGTCGTCAGTGGATTTGTGACAGCTTGTTGATAGTGGGCAGTTGACATTGCGTTCTGCTTTCTTGCTTGAGTAGTTACTGGGCGTGCGAATTCGGACGGGCTTCGGACGGACGCATGGGTGACTGAACAAAATATACACCGGTCTCGATTGCGTCTCGGCTGAGGCTTGAGCCGAGCGGATGAGCTGTATCGGGGACGTTGAATGTGATGCCGACCTGTAGGGCAGGACAAAAAGCTCCCTGTGTGCAGTCAATGCAATGGCCCTTGCGCAAACCCGTACAAGCGCTCCGGCGGCAGCCGGGCCAGCAGGGCGGGGTTGGACGCGGTTCCGACAATGGCGAATTCCGGCTGCCCCGTATCGTGTCGCTGGGTATGGGCCACCGGGTGGCCATGCTTATCGGTGATGCTGGCGACGATGGGCGCGCGCACATTGGCGGTGCGCTGCACCACCACGCCCAGTTCGCCGGATGCCAGTTTGACGAAATCGCCTGGCGGGTAGATGCCAAACTCCTTGATCAGCGCGTTGGACAGCGGGCCTCCGTGGTCCTCCTGGTAGACCTGGCGCACGGCTTCCTGTGGGGTCACGGCAGGGCGTAACACGCGCGGTGTGATCTTGGACATGAACACATCGCACACGCGCAGCGCCTGCGCCATCTCGCAGATGGTGGTGATGCCCAATGGGTATCCGCTGCCATCGGCGTGTTCGTGATGCTGGGCCACGGCTTGCAGCCATTCGGTGTCCGTGATGCCACGCTGCTGCAAGCGCTCCACCGCCAGCTCGGGGTGCTTTTGGAGCTCTGCGCGCTGGCGGTCGCGCATGGGCACGTCCTGGGCGGCCATCTGGCCTTGCAGTTCAAAGATGCTCAGGTTCATGGTGAGCGCTGCCTTGAGCAGCGTGCGTGTGCGCGCAGCAGGCCAATGCAGGTGGCGCGTCAGCAGCACACACAGCACGCCGGTGTACAGCGCATGCGCGTAGCCGTAGTAATAGTTCTGGGCATGGTCCTGGCGCACGCTGCGGTAAATGGCGATGTCCGGGCTGCTGTCCACCAGCTCCAGCACATGGGTGGCAAACGCATTGATCTGCGTGGCAAAGTCCGTTGCGGGTGTGCCGGTGGCTTGCGCGGGATGCTCCGAGAGCAACTCTTTCAAAGCCTGCGGGGTCTTCTCCCACAAGCCAAACAGATTGGGTGGTATGGCCACTCGGGGCGCTTCGGTGGATGCGGCGGACTCGGCATGGGCCCGGATCTCCTCCACATCCACGAAGGCGCCACGGGTCAGCAGTTCGTCCAGTTGGTGTTCGGATTCAATGAAGTGTCCCTTGGAGAGCAGCAGCAGGCCAGACTCGTCCCGCACGTTCCACGGCAGCGGCGCACCGAGGTGCACTTTGGAGCGGGGCAAGCGCAGGACCTTCACGGGTGGCGACCTCCAGGCAGCGGGATGGTGCCTGCAGTGTAGTCACGTTGTGCCCGTTTTGAAAGC
>JAVBYK010000109.1 GCA_030824095.1 bacterium | reverse complement strand
TCCCTTCAATGCGCTTGCGTACGATGGAGCTACGCGTCTGCTCGCGGATGAACAGCATGATGGCCAACGCCACGCCCACACCCGAAGCCGCAATCAGGTTGCCAAAAATGGCCACCAGAATCACCGCCAGGATCACCATGAAGTCCAGCCTTGTGGCCGGTGTGAAGAAGAAGGCCAGGCTGTGCCGGTCGATCATGCGAAAGCCGGTCACGATCAGGATGCCGGCCAGCGCCGCCACCGGCACCCAGGCGATCAGTGGCGCCAGAAACACCAGGGCCAGCAGGGATGCCACGCCGGTGACAAAGCCGGACAACCGGGTCGTGCCGCCACTGGAAATGTTGATCAGCGAGGCCCCCATGGTGCCCGCGCCCGGAATGCCGCCGGCCAATGAGGAGGCCATGTTGCCAACGCCCTGCCCGATCAGCTCGCGGTTGGCGTCGTGGCTGGTGTTGGTCATGGCGTCAATGACCAGACAGGTCTTGAGCGTGTCGATGGACAGCAATACGGCCAGCGTCAGCGCCGGCACCGCAACCTGCACCAGGGTCTCCCATGACAGCAAGTCAGCGCTGGGCAAGCGAATGCCCAGGGTGTCCATCAGTTGCACCCCGCTATCGGTCAGCGGCCCCACCAGCAACGGGTTGCGCTCCACCGACAACAGCGCCGGGTCCAGCCAGCCGAGCACGCCGTAACTGGCCACGCCGCACACCAGGGCCAGGATGGTGGCCGGAATCACGGTAGTGACCAGGGGCATGAGCAGCATCGCGGCAATCACCACACCACCCACCACCATGCTCTGCCAGACCCACAGCGCGGGATGTCCCAGCGCGGTCAGCAGGCCACCCGCACCGGCCACACCCAGCAGCTTCGGAATCTGGCTGCCGATGATGATCAGGCCCACACCACTGAGGTAGCCACTGACCACCGGAAACGGAATGAACTTGATGAGCTTGCCAATGCCGGCCAGGCCCAGTGCGATCTGGATCACACCGGCAAACAGGCCGATCAGGCCCAGCAGCAGCAAGGCCTTCTCTGCAGGCATGCCGCCGTGGGCGAAACCGACGGCCAGCGCCGACAGCACCGCCGCAGCTGGCGCACAGGGTGCGGTGATCAGCCGGGTGCGGTCACCCAGCAGGGGCGCCACCAGCCCCAGGGCCGTGGCCCCCAGAATGCCGGCCACCGCACCCTGGGCGCCCAGCGAGCCGCCCAGCGGCGCCACGATGGCCACGCCAAAGGCAATGGCCGATGGCAGGGCCACCAGCATGGCGGCAACACCACCCCAGATGTCGCCGGCCACATGGGGGGCTACGGGCGGGGTGCCTGGGAGGATGGTATTAGCCGATGCGTTCAATGGCCTGCTCCGATACAGCCTGCAAGGCCTGCGCGCCAACACGGTGCGGTGCGATCTCGGCCAGCGGAACCAGCACAAAGGCGCGCTGCCCCATGCGCGGATGCGGCACCGTCAGGTGCGGGCTGGCGATCTGGCTGTCGCCAAAGAGCAGGATGTCCAAATCCAGCGTGCGCGGGGCATTGCGGTAAGGCCTTGCACGCCCGGCTGCGGCCTCAATGCCGTGCAGACATTGCAGCAGGGCCGGCGCGGAGAGCACCGTATGCACTTCCACCACGGCGTTGATGTAGTCAGGCCCGCTGGAAGCTATGGGCGCCGTGCGATACAGCGCAGACTGGGCCGTCAGTGCGACCCCCGCACTGACGGCGACGTCTTGAATAGCCTGCGCCACAGCCGCACGGGCATCACCCAGATTGGCACCCAATCCCAGGTAGGCGGTCACCGGCTCACGCATGATGGGCAATCAGTCGCTGGCGCCAACTCCACCATCGGCGCTGCCTGCGCCGGGGGCTCCACCGCCACCACCCGGGCGGCGACGGCGGCGGCGTTTGCGGGCCGGTGCGCCGTCAGCCGGTGCATCGGCTTGCGAAGCGTCGGGCGCAGCAGCCAACGGCACACCCGTACCGGGGGCTGCGGCCGGCGCATCCGCGCGGGGGGCGCGGTGCACGCGTGGTGCGCGGCGCTGTTTTTGCTGTTCTTCACGGACCTGGTCCACCAGATCCTGGCGCAGGCTGTCGCTGGCCATACTGAATTCCTGCCACCAGTCGGCCAGTACTTCTTCGACCTCGCCAATGTCAGCACGCAGGCGCATGAAATCGAAGGCGGCCCGAAAACGCGCCTGTTCCACCATGCCAAACGGGCTGCTGCCAACGCGTTTCTCGAAGCGCGGCTGCATGACCCAGATCTCGCGCATGTCGCCGGCCAGCTTGCCGCCGCCCGACACATCGCCGATGCGGGAGCGGAACACGTCGTCAATCGCATCCATCAGCGCCGGGTGGGAATGCTGTTGCTGCGCCTGGCGGGCAGCCCAGCCGTCGCGCACGTCGGCCCACAGGACACAGGCCAGCAGGAAGCTCGGCGCCACGGGTTTTTCCTCGCCCACGCGGCGGTCGGTGTCGCGCAGCGCCGCGTTGACAAAAGGCTGGTCGGCGCGCTCCACCACCACGTCCAAGAGCGGGTAGATGCCGCGTGCCATGCCCAGCTTCTTCAGTTGCTCGATGGAGGCCAGCGAATGGCCGGTCTGCAGCAGCTTGAGCATTTCGTCAAAAAGTCGGCTCTGCGGCACGTCGGCCAGCAGTTCCTGCGACTTGATCAGCGGCGCTGCGGTCTTGGACTCCAGCGCGAATCCCAGGCCACTGAGCTTGGCGGCAAAGCGCACGGCACGGATGATGCGCACCGGGTCTTCGCGGTAGCGCGTGGCCGGGTCGCCAATCATGCGGATGACGCGGTTCTTCACATCCTTGAAGCCGTTGTGGTAGTCCACCACGATCTGCGTCTGCGGGTCGTAGTACATGGCGTTGATGGTGAAGTCGCGGCGCACCGCGTCTTCCTCCTGCGGGCCCCAGACGTTGTCGCGCAGCACGCGGCCGGTTGAATCCACGGCGTGTTTCATGCCCGCCAGTTCGCTCTTGCTGGTGCGCTCGTTGCCGGCCACTTGCTCGGCGGCAGCGTTGTCCATGTACGCGCGGAAGGTGGAGACCTCAATCACCTCGTGCTCGCGACCGCGGCCGTACACCACGTGGACGATGCGAAAGCGCCGGCCAATGATGAAGGCACGGCGGAACAGACCCTTGACCTGCTCCGGCGTGGCGTTGGTGGCCACATCAAAGTCCTTGGGTCGCAGGCCGACCAGCAGATCGCGCACCGCACCACCCACCACATAGGCCTCAAAGCCCGCGTCGTGCAGGGTGCGCACCACGTTGATGGCCCGCTCGTCCACCAGGCTTGGGTCGATGCCATGGGTTTCTACCGGCAACTCCACCCTTTTGCCGAATTTGGGCTTCTTGCCCGCTGCCGTGCCGGTTGCTTTGCCCAGCAATTTGTCGATAAATTTTTTGATCATTTCTTCTCTAGCTAAACAGGTCTAGTATGCGCCATCCACGCTCTTGCGCCAACGCCCGCAGGCGCGCATCGGGGTTTGTCGCCACGGGCACGGTGGCCTTCTCCAGCAGCGGCAAATCGTTCATGGAGTCGGAATAGAAGGTGGTGTGCACCGTATCCCAACCCAGTCCACGGGCCTGCAGCCACTGCTCCACCCGCGTCACCTTGCCGTCGCGAAACGACGGCACACCCCGGATTGCACCGCTGAACCAGCCGGAGCCGCCCGGTTGGTCGTCCCGCTCCAGCTCCACCGCAATCAGCTCGTCCACGCCAAAGGCCTGGGCGATCGGGCGGGTCACAAACTCGTTGGTGGCGGTGACGATGGCCACCGCATCCCCCGCCGCCTGGTGCTGGCGAACCAGCTCCAGCGCCTGTGGTTTGATGGCATTTTGGACCACGGCCCTCATGAAATCTACATGGGCCGCTATTGAATCAGTAGCGCCCTGGCGGCAAATGGCCGCCGTGGCAAAGCGCACATAGTCCCGCACATCCAGGGTTCCATCCTGGTATTGGGCGTAGAAGGCATCGTTCTGGCGCTTGAACGCCACCGGGTCCACCCAGCCCTTTTGAATGGTGAACTCGCCCCAGGCGTGATCGGAATCAATGGGAATCAGGGTGTGATCCAAATCAAAAAGGGCCACTCGGGTTGGTGTCATGTGTTGTCCATCATGGATTTGATTAGCGGTATGGTGATGGCGCGTTTGGTCTGCAGTGCGTAGCCGTCCAGCAGCTCCAGCAATTCCATCAGGCTGCCCAGGTCGCGGCTGAAGCGGGTGAGCATGAAGTCCATGACCTCATCCCCCAGAAACACGCCGCGTGCGTCGGCAGCCTGGCGCAGCACGGCGCGGCGTTCGGGTTCACTCAAGGGTTGCAACTGGAAGATGTGGCCCCAGCCCAGACGGGTGCGCAGGTCGTCGCGCAGTTTCAGGTCCACCGGCGCGCAATCGCCCGCGGCCAGCACCGGGCGCTGGTGGGTCTGGGCATTCACGAACCAGTTGAAGGCCGTGTGCTGCTGGGCGGCCGTGTAGAGGTGCACATCGTCCAGCACCACCGCCGCCCAGGATTCGCTGAATTCCGGTGCAGAGTGGACGGACGCATCCAGCCAGCCCACGCGTGCACCCTGTTCCCGCAGGGCCTCACGGGCAGCCTTGAGCAAATGGCTCTTTCCACTGCCCGGGGTGCCCCAGAAATAAGTGGGAACCGGGGAACGGGTCGGGGCATTGGAGTTGGCCGCCGATTTTCCGCCAACCCACAGCTCCATATGGCGCAGGGCCGCCGCGTTCGGACCGGCGCAGAAGTTGACCAATGTCGGGCCTGCAGACAGACCAATGTCCAGCGCTATCTGTTTCATGCTCAAACCATCAACCCTGGTACAAATGGCTGGACAGATAGCCCGACCGAATGCGCCGAATGGCGACCAGCAGCACCGCGCTCACCGGCAAGGCCACCAGCACGCCGACAAAGCCCAACAACTGGCCAAACGCCAGCAGGGCAAAAATAACCGCCAGTGGATGCAAGCCAATGCGCTCGCCCACCAGCCGTGGCGTCAGGAAAAAGCTCTCCAGCAACTGGCCGCCGCCATAAACGACCGCCACCATGATCATGGTATGGCCAATGCCCGCCGTCGCCGAGAACTGCAGCAGCCCGGCCAGAGTGGCCAGCACCAGACCGACGCCAAAACCCACATAGGGCACAAACATGGCCAGGCCGGTGAACATGCCAATCGGGAATGCCAGATCCAGTCCAAACAGCGACAGTCCCACGCTGTAGAAGACCGCCAGGGACAGCATCACCAGCAATTGTCCCCGCAAGTATTGGCCCAGCACCGAGTCGGCCTCGGCCAGAAAGCTGTCGCTGTTGGACTGCAGGCGCGGCGGAATCAGATCGCGCAATTGGCCCATGAAGCGCGTCCAGTCCATCAGCAGGTAGAACAATGCAACGGGAATCAGGATGGCATTGCCCACCACGGTAAAGGCCACGCTGCCGCCCATTTTGAGCGACGTCAGCACCGAACTGAGCGCATCCTCGACATTGGCGTTGAGGTACTTCATGGCAAAAGCCTTCACGCTGGCACCATCCAGGGTCAGATGAATGCCCCATTGCGCCAGCCAGGGCTTGGCGGCGGAATTCACGCTGTCCATCAGGGCTGGCAACTGCTCGCGCATCAGCGGCAGCTCTTTGGCCAGGATGGGGACCATCAGCAACAGAATACCGATCACGGCCAGGATGAACAGCAACTCGACCACCGCAACCGCCAGCAGGCGGGGAATGCGCCCGCGCCCGACGTTATCCAGCCAATCCACCACCGGCGTCAGCGCATAGGCCAGCACGCACGCCACCACAAAAGGCGTGAGCACTGGCGCCAGCAGCCACAAAGCGCAACCCAACGCGGCCACGATCAGGCTCCAGGCGGCAAAACTTTTTTGGGTGGGGGTCAATTGCATATCGTGAGGTGAAACCTTAAAACGCAGTTTCAGCGGAGACTGACAATTGTCCGAAGGACTTGTCACGTCGAAGCTAAAATCAGGGCAAATTCTATCGGGCTCAGTCCAAGCAGCCTTTGCAACCCCATCCACATGACCCAATCCAGCACCCCCACCCCCCTGTCCTACAAAGATGCCGGCGTTGATATTGACGCCGGAGACGCACTGGTCGAACGCATCAAACCCCTGGCTAAAAAGACCATGCGCGAAGGTGTGCTGGCCGGTATTGGCGGTTTTGGCGCCCTGTTCGAGGTGCCCAAGCGCTACAAGGAACCCGTGCTAGTGTCCGGCACCGACGGCGTGGGCACCAAGCTCAAGCTGGCGTTTGAGTGGAACATGCACGACACCGTGGGCATCGACCTGGTGGCCATGAGCGTCAATGACGTGCTGGTGCAAGGTGCCGAGCCCCTGTTCTTCCTGGACTACTTCGCCTGTGGCAAGCTGGACGTGGACACTGCCGCTGCCGTGGTGGGCGGCATTGCCAAGGGCTGCGAGCTCTCCGGCTGTGCCCTGATCGGCGGCGAAACCGCCGAAATGCCCGGCATGTACCCCGCCGGCGAATACGACCTGGCCGGTTTTGCCGTCGGTGCGGTCGAGAAGTCCAAGATCCTGACCGGTGCCGATGTGAAACCCGGCGACGTGGTTCTGGGCCTTGCCTCCGCCGGCGTGCATTCCAACGGTTTCAGCCTGGTGCGCAAGTGCATCGACCGCGCTGCCGGCAACCTGCCCGCCACACTGGACGGCAAGCCATTCAAGCAAGCCATCATGGAACCCACCCGCCTGTACGTGAAGAACGTGCTGGCCGCGCTGGCCGCCCATCCGATCAAGGCCCTGGCCCACATCACCGGCGGCGGCCTGCTGGAAAACATTCCCCGCGTGCTGCCCGAAGGCATGGCCGCCCACCTGACCAAGGGCAGCTGGCCCCAGACCGAGCTGTTCGCCTGGCTGCAAAAAACCGCCGGCATTGACGACATCGAGATGAACCGCACCTTCAACAATGGCATCGGCATGGTCGTCGTCGTGGACGCTGCCAACGCAGAGGCCACCGCTGCTACCCTGCGCGCCAGCGGCGAGACGGTGTACACCATCGGCGTGATTGCACCCCAGGGCAGCGGCGCCCAGGTTGTTGTGTCCTAATTTGATCGAAACTGGTCCGCCCCGGTCGGGACGGATCGCTGTTTGACAGCAAAAATAGAGACTCCAAACCACACTACCATGGAGTCTTTATGAGCAAGAGCTGTCTGATTGTGATCGACGTGCAGGAATCCTTCCGGCACCGTCCGTTCTTTTCCGAGGGCCATCTGCCCGCCTATCTGGCGGCACAGAACGCGCTGATTGCGGGCTGCGTGGCCCAGGGCATCCCCGTCACTCGGGTGCTGCATGTGGACGGCCCCACCGTGGCCAGCAACCCCTTTGCCTTGGAGTCCGGCCATGTGGCGCCCCTCAAGGGTCTGATCGACTTTGATGCAACAGCCACCTTCCACAAGAGCCGCCACAGCGCACTGGTGGGCACCGGTCTGGATGTCTGGCTGACCCGCAACGGCATCCAGCGTCTCATCATCAGCGGCATCCGCACCGAGCAGTGCTGTGAGACCACGACCCGCCACGCCTCGGACCTGGGCTGGAGCGTGGACTTTGTGCCCGAGGCCACGCTGACCTTCGATATGGTGCAGCCCGACGGCCGCACGCTGGCGGCAGCCGACATCGT
>JAVBYK010000497.1 GCA_030824095.1 bacterium | reverse complement strand
GCCGAGGTCCGCGATCGCCGCCGGATTTTTGACATTGAGGCCTACACCCGCCAGCATTTCAAGTCGGAAACCATTCCGGGTCTGGAACCCAAGCAGCGCTTCCCCGAGGCACGTCCGGGCACGGGCGCCAGCTTTGGTGGTCGTGGCAACCACACTGCGGATCGCGCCCCCCGTGACCGTAACTTTGGTGGTGGTGGCCGCCCCAGCTTCGCTGGCAACCGCGGAGGCTTTGGTGACAGAAATGCCGCTGGCCCTCGTGAAGGCGGATTCGGTAGCTATCAAAATAATAGCGGCCCCGGTGGATTTGGCAACAACCGCGACAGCGCGCCCCGTGAGGGCGGCGGTGACAACGGTGGTTTCAGCTACGCCCGCAAAGGCGGCTTCAATGATCGTTTTGCCGGCCGTGCAGATGCAGCCCCACGTGGCGATTTTGCTGCCCGTAAACCGGCCTTTAGCAAGCCCATGGGTGTGAAGCCCGGCAATGCCGGCAAGGTGTTTGTGCCACGTGACGCCAAGAAGCGCGCGGCCCGCACGTTTGACTGATCCTGATCGATCCCAGAAGAAATGGACCCTCCGGGGTCCTTTTTTTCGAGCGGAATCCGGTCAGGACATGCCGTTGCGGCTGGCCAGCTCCACAAACAGACCGGCGTGATCGAGATCAGCCAGCCCGTGGTCTATGCCCTGGGCATACAGCTGCTCAAACAATGCGGTGATGGGCGCATCAAATCCGACTTCGTTGGCGGTGGACAGGGCATTTCGCAGATCCTTGAGTTGAACCGACATCCGTCCCCGCGGAGCAAAGTCCCGTTCCACCATGCGCTGGCCGTGCACCTGCAGGATACGGCTGTCGGCAAAGCCCCCGGTGATGGCTTCCTTCACCTTGGCCATATTGGCGCCGCCGCGCTCGCATAGCAGCAAGGCTTCGGCGACGATCCCGATGGTGGCCCCCACGATCATCTGATTGGCCAACTTGGCCAACTGTCCAGCGCCAACCGGCCCCACGTGGGTGGCGCGACCAAAGACCTGCAAAACCGGCAACGCCAGGTCAAAGCTGGTGGGTTTTCCACCGACCATGATGGCCAGGGTACCGGCTTCCGCACCAATGGTTCCACCCGACACCGGGGCGTCGAGGTAGCCAACGTGCCTCTCGCTGAGCCGGGCTGCATGGTCCCTGGCCTCAACGGGCTTGATGGAGGACATGTCCACCAGCAGGCTGCCGGACTTCATGGCTGCCGCCAAGCCCAGATCAAACAGCACGTGGCCCACGACCGCGCCGTTGTCCAGCATGGTTATTACCAGATCGGCGCCACGGACCGCATCGGCGGGTTGTGCGTGGACCGTGGCACCCAACGGAGCGAGGCGTTGCGCCTTGTGCTCGGTACGGTTCCATACGTGAATGTGGTGTCCGGCTTCGCACAGCCGGCGGCCCATCGGGAAGCCCATCAGGCCAATGCCCAGTATTGCAATTTTCATGTGGTGCCTCAATGCATGCGTCAGGATACAACGGCAGGGAGAAAGTGCATCTGTTTGGTGCATGGGAATGCTGTCAAACGACTGACAGGCCCGCTGGGGGAAATTTGCCTTTCTTGCCTTGAATTGATCTGCATCAAAGAAATGCCGGAGTCTTTTTTATGCGTTCTAAACCTAATCTGGATTAGCTTTTTTTTTGGGGCTTTCTCCTACGATCACGCTCGCTACAGACCCCCAGTCCCAACGGCAAGTGGAGTGAGATGGGCACGCTGGCTTTGGAAATGGGCTTTTTCAACTTGGAGAGATGCATATGAAACGATTGAACAGAACGGCCATATCGTTGGTGGTTGGCTGCATGGGCTTTGCGGCCTCGGCAGTGTGGTCTGCGGATACCCTGCAGGACGTGTTGAAAGAGCGCGGTCTGAGCCAGCAGGATCTGCTGGCAGCCGCGAAAACCTATGTGCCAACCGGCAAGCGCGATGAGTTTGTGGCTTTTGCCTCGGGTGGTCAGTCCGGGCAGGTCATTGTGTATGCCATCCCTTCGATGCGTATCCTGAAGTACATCGGCGTATTTACTCCTGAACCCTGGCAAGGCTATGGCTTTGATGAAAGCTCGAAGGCCGTTCTCAAGCAGGGACGTATTGATGGGAAGGACATTACCTGGGGTGACACGCACCACCCGGCCATCTCGGAAACCAATGGCGAATACGACGGCCAGTTCCTGTTCATCAACGACAAGGCCAATCCCCGTCTGGCTGTGATTGACCTGCGCGACTTTGAAACCAAGCAGATCGTTGTCAATCCGATTTTCAAATCGGAACACGGTGGCGCGTTTGTCACCACCAATTCCGAGTATGTGATTGAGGCGGCCCAGTACGCGGCACCGCTTGAGAACAAGAAGTTCTATCCCCTGGAAGAGTTCAACGAAAAATACCGCGGTGGTATCACCTATTGGAAGTTCGACCGCAAGGAAGGTCGCATTGACCCTGCCAAGTCGTTCTCGCTGGAGCTGCCTCCCTATTCGCAAGACTTGTCCGATGCTGGCAAGGGCGCATCGGAAGGCTGGTCCTTCACCAACTCGTTCTGCTCGGAGCGCTACGTCGGTGGTATTGAAAAAGGACGCCCACCCTACGAAGCAGGCTGCTCAGCCAAAGACACCGACTACATGCACGTGGTCAACTGGAAAAAGGCGGCTGAGCTGGTGGCTGCCGGCAAGGCCAAGAAGATCAATGGACACGATGTCCTGATGATGGAAACGGCCGTCAAGGAAGGCGTCCTGTTCCTGATTCCTGAGCCCAAGTCACCCCACGGCGTGGACGTGACACCGGACGGCAAGCACATCATCGTTGCTGGAAAGCTGGACACCCACGTGTCCGTGTACAGCTTCGAGAAGATTCAGGCCGCCATCAAGGCCGGCAAGTTCGAATCCAAAGATCCGTACGGCATCCCGGTGATTGCCATGAAGGACGCTGTTTCCACGCAGGTGTCTCTGGGGCTGGGTCCATTGCATACGCAGTACGACAGCAAGCCCTGTGTCGCTTACACCTCGCTGTATGTTGATTCGCAGGTTGCCAAGTGGAACTACTGCGAAGGCAAGGTGCTGGACAAGGTCAGCGTGCACTACAACATCGGTCACCTGATGACCATGGAAGGTGACTCCACCAAGCCGGCTGGAAAGTACCTGGTTGCTCTGAACAAGCTGGCCATTGACCGCTTTGTGCCGGTTGGACCTTTGCATCCACAAAACCACCAACTGATTGACATCAGCGGTGACAAGATGCAATTGCTCTACGACATGCCACTGCCGCTGGGCGAGCCCCACTACGCCGTTGCCATTGATGCCAAGAAGCTCAAGCCCGCAGTGCGTTACAAATTGGGTACCGACAGCCGCACCGACAAGCCCCATCCTGCTGCTACCAAGGCTGGCGAAGAGCGTATCGTGAAGAAGGGCAACAAGGTTGAGGTGTTTGGCACTTTGATCCGTTCGCACATCACACCGGAGACCATTGAAGTTGAAGTGGGTGATGAAGTCACGATCAATCTGACCAACCTGGAACGCGCTCAGGACGAGACACACGGCTTCACCGTGAGCACGTTCAATACGCACGCATCGGTTGAGCCGGGCAAGACCGTATCGGTCAAGTTCAAGGCGGACAAGGAAGGCGTGTACCCCTACTACTGCACCGAGTTCTGCTCGGCACTGCACCTGGAAATGCAAGGCTACTTGCTGGTCAAGCCCAAGGGCTGGAAGCCTACCAAGACAGGCCTGGCAGCGCAAAACTACACCGAAGCCGACTACAAGGCAACGGTGAAGAAAGTGGCTGACACTCAGGTCATCATTGACTCGGTGGTTGCCTACATCACTAGCGTCAACTACAAGGACTTCCCGGAAGTCGTGGCTATGGTGGAAGACGCATTCGACCAGTTGGGCAAGACCAAGGACATCAAGGCCAAGCACGAAGCCGCTGCTGCCAAGAAGGATTGGGAAAACGCCAATCTGTGGGCTGAGCAGGTATGGCAATACCAGGTCAAGACCGCTGACCTTGGTCTGCGGGCCAAGACTTTCCTTGAGCAGAACGGTGCCAAGAAGGTCAAGTAATTTCTTCTGAATGCATCCAATTTCGGGGGGTCGATCTGGTCGACTCCCCGAAGTTTTTTGAAAGATTAAAACCATGAAGACAAAATTGTTTCTAGTCGCGGCGCTTGCTACGGTGGCATCGTCTGCCGCCATGGCCGATGGCGCAGCCTTGTACGCTGAAAAGACCTGCATTGCCTGCCACGGCAAAGAGGGCAAGAAGCCTCTGACACCGACCTACCCGAAGCTGGCCGGTCAGAACGCCGCCTATCTCGAACAGCAGATGCTGGATATCCGCACGGGGGCTCGCGCCAACGGCAGCAGCGCGGCCATGAAGGGCGTCATGGTCAATCCTGAAGGCGGTCAAATGGTGTCGGACAAGGAAATCAAGGAAATCGCCCAATACCTGTCCAAATTGAAGTAACCCGCAATCCGAACTTAATGCACCTGGAGAAATTGATATGAAAAAAATACTTGCGCTGGCACTCGCGCTGGCATTGGCGCCCGCACTGTGTTTGGCTGGCCCACCTGCCGCCAAACAGGCCGGTATTGAGGCGAAGGACTATAAATGGAACGCCCAAGAGGGCGAGAAGATTGAAGCTTTGAAGCTCAAGGGCAACGCCAAGGATGGCAAAGAAGGCTATGAAGTGTGCGGAGCCTGTCACCTGCCTTCCGGTGCGGGACGCCCAGACGGCACGTTCCCCCAACTGGCCGGTCAACACACCACGGTGCTGATCAAGCAAATGGCCGACATTCGGGCGGGCTTGCGCGACAACCCCACTATGTATCCGTTCGCCAAGGAGTTGACGGATGCGCAGGAACTGGCCAATGTCTCTGCCTACATTGAGAGCTTGTGCATTCCCGCAGTACACGGCATGTACGAAGGTCCGGACGCAGCGAAGCAAATTGCGGATGGCAAGGTCATGTATGAGAAAGAGTGCATTGAGTGCCACAAGGCCAATGGTGAGGGCGTCAAAGACAAGTTTTACCCAGTGCTCGCTGGGCAGCACTACAAGTACCTGTTGCGGCAAATGACGGAAATTCGTGACGGACACCGTCGCAATGCGAACCCTGACATGGTGACCATCATCAAAAAGTATGACAACCAGCAGCTCGTTGCCATTTCAGCATACCAAGCAAGCCTGACCATGCCCGGATCCATGTGCAAGGCCGCTGCTGCGAAGCCTGCCAAGAAAAAGTAAGCCATTTCCATGCAAGACCAGACCAAACAAAATCGCCTGATCACGGTCCTCACCCTCGTGGCTCTGGTGGCCATGATCAGCGCCTTTTTTGCTCCAATCTGGTGGGTATCACTCACCGCGCCGAACTATCCCAAAGATGCTTTTCCAGATGGGATCCGCATTCATTTCCACTTTGACGTGGTGAAGAACGGTTGCAGCGCGGTTGGTGCGAGCACCCGCATGGGTTCAGAAACCATGCAAGCCGATATGGGGCCGGATTCAGAGCGCTACAACCCAATCCTGGATGCCAAGAAAGACATCAACAAGGACGCCGCCGGCCTGGATTGTGTTCACGAGATGAACACCATCAACCACTACGTCGGTATGTTTCCAATTGCAACCGGCGCGCCCGTTGAGAAGCCATTGGCCAAGTTCTTCTTTGGATTCTTTGCGGTCATGCTGTTGGGTTTCATTACCCCCGAGGGCAAGCGGCGCCTGATGGTGCTGGGCAGCGGATTCGTTGCGGTGGTCGCCTGGATGCTGGTGGATCAGTTTGCAATGGGGCGCCTGGCCACCCACGTGCAGCACTACATGGCAGAAGCGGCCACATTTTTCAATGAACCGGCCCGCATCAAGGTGTGGGGCGACAACGTTACGCTGTTCAGCAAAATCGCCATGGGCGGCTTGGTCGCCGCCATGCTGGTTGTGCTGGTGGGGGTAGCGCGCTTTCGCAAGTTTGTCCTGTTGTTGGTGTTGGTGCCCAGCTTGTTGCCACTGTACTTTGTCATTGAATACGCGGGCTGGCTCTGGTTCTTTGGGCACAACATGCATTCCTGGGGGGCCTTCACCGTGAAGCCGTTCATGCCCACCCTGTTTGGAGAAGGCAAGGTTGCCCAGTTTTCCACCTATTCCTATCCGTACTGGGGGTATGGCCTGCTGATGGTGGTCTTTGTCTGCCTGACTCTGGCCATGCTGATGCGCAGGCGCCAGTTGCGCGAGGCCGAACAGGGTTCGGGTGCCTAGTATGAAAGTGAAACGGTGGTTGGTGCTGCCTGTTCTGCTGTTGGGGCTGTCCTCATTGCTGGTGGCACGTCCCAACGACCAGGACGATGACGGTGACCGACCGGCCGCGCTGGGGGCTACGGCGGACCTGTCCACGGCTCCCCGCGTTGGTGTCGATCGACCCAAACCGACTTTTCCCCTCTATGAGCGCGACAAGCGGGTGCATGGGCTCAAACCATTCCAGTCATTGGTGGATGCGGCAGCGCCAGGGGACGTTCTGCGCCCTCCGCCGGGTCACTATGCCGGTCCGGTGGTCTTGACCAAGCCGCTGACCATCGAGGGTGGTGGCGTGGTGACGATTGACTCCGGTGACAAGGGCACTGTCTTCTCGGTTCAGTCCAACAACGTGACGCTTCGTGGGCTGCACCTGACTGGTTCGGGCGACTCCCATGACACCGATGACTCGTGTCTGGATGTTCGTGGCAACAACAACGTGTTGGAAAGCTTGGTCATTGACAACTGCCTGTTCGGTATCGACCTCAAGCAGTCGAATGACAATGTTTTGCGCAAGAACGCGATTCGTTCCAAACCGGTGGATCTGGGTGTGCGCGGTGACAGTCTGCGTTTGTGGTACAGCCACCGCAACCTGATTGAGGGAAACGAAATCAGTGATTCCCGGGATATGGTCGCCTGGTATTCCAATGACAACATCTACCGGAGAAACGTTGGCACGCGCAGTCGCTACTCCATTCACTTCATGTTCGCACGGGACAATCTGGTCGAGTACAACCGTTTCTACGACAACGCGGTTGGCGTGTACTTCATGTACACCGAGGGAGGAATCCTGCGGCATAACCTGATCTCCCATGCCACGGGTGCGACCGGCATGGCCATTGGCTTCAAGGAAGCCAGCAATGCCGTGGTGGAGGGTAACGAAATCATCTACTGCGCCATTGGCATTGGTTCTGATCTGTCTCCTTTTCAGCCCGACAGCAAGACATGGGTCAAGAACAATCGTTTTGCCTTCAATGGCATTGCTGTGCAATTCACCAGCGAGCTGGGCGGCAACGTGCTAACCGACAATATTTTCGAAGGCAATTTGACCAATGCCGTGCAGTCAGGACGGGGCAAGGCAGGACTGAACGAGTGGAGTGGCAACTATTGGGATGACTACAAGGGGTTCGACCGGAACGGTGATGGGCAGGGGGATACAGCGTATGAGCTGTATGCCTATGCCGATCAGATCTGGATCGAGCTTCCGACTGCGCGGTTTTTCAAGACGGCTCCGGTCATGGAGTTGCTGGACTTCCTGGAGCGCCTAGCGCCATTTTCCTCCCCGGAATTGACGCTCAAGGATGCCAAGCCGCGTTTTGTCAAACCCCATTGGACACTAGGATGAGCGATAGCGAA
>JAVBYK010000215.1 GCA_030824095.1 bacterium | reverse complement strand
GCCTCTCACTCGTGTTCGGTTGGTGTTCACTGGTCTCTTGGGAGCCTTCCCATCGCACTATACGCGTGAAGTTTGACCCACAAAAGACGCGCAAACCCTGCCGCACGGCGCAGCCCTGCGCAGCCGGAGCCGCTACTTGCGGCCCAGCGTGAGCAGCCCGGTGGACAGGGCCGTGCCCGCCACGATGACCAAGCCGCAGCCCACCATCCACGGCGTGACCACCTCACCCAGCAGCACCACGCCGTAGAGCACGGCAAACACCGGAATGGCAAACGTCACCGCCAGCGCCCGCGACGGCCCGGCCCGCTCGATCAGGCGGAAGTAGAGGATGTAGGCCACGCCGGAGCACAGCACGCCCAGCGCGATGACGGCCAGCCAGGCGTTCAGGGATACGGCTTGCTGGGGCCAGAACCACCAGGTCAGCGGCAGCAGCCCAATAGTCGCCCCCAACTGGCTGCCGGTAGCCGACACCAGCGAGGGCAGCCCGGCCATGTAGCGCTTGGTGAAACTGGCCGAGAGCCCATAGCACAGCGTCGCCAGCAGGCAGGCCAGCACGGCCCAGCCGCTGGATGCGCCGGATGCATCGGGCTTGAAGCTGGCCTTGTCCCACGCCAGCAGCGCCACACCCACAAAGCCGATCACCAGCCCCAGGATGCGCGTTCCGGTGGGCTTGTCCTTGAGCCACAGCCACGCAATGAGGGCACCGAACAGCGGCGTCGTGGCGTTGAGGATGGACGACAGCCCGGTCGAGATCGACAGTAGCGCAAAACTGAAGCACACAAAGGGCACGCCCGAGTTCAGCGTGCCAATCACCAGCACCTGCTTCCAGTTTTGGCGGAGCAGCGTCCCCAGCCCACGCGCCAGCAGCAGTGGCAACAGGAACAGCGACGCAATCGCCACCCGCAGCCCGGCGGTGGGGATGGCGCCCAGCTCCACGACGGCCGTGCGCATGAACAGGAACGATGCGCCCCAGATCGCGGCCAGCAGCACAAAGTCCAGCTTCCAGGCGGTCGATGGTGCAGCCGGCACGGCGGATGTCGCAGAGATGCTGCTCATCGCACGCCTTCCAGTTGCAGCAAGGCCCGCTTGCGCTCCACGCCACCGGCATAGCCGGTCAGCGAGCCGTCGCTGCCCACAACCCGGTGGCAGGGCACGATGATGCTGATCGGGTTGCGCCCCACGGCAGCGCCTACGGCGCGCACGGCCTTGGGGTTGCCAATGGCCAGACCAATGGCGCCATAGGTGCTGGTGGCACCCGAGGCAATGCCCAGCAGGCTCTGCCATACCTGCCGCTGGAACGCCGTGCCGTAGCCCAGGTCCAGAGGCAGGTCAAACACGGTGCGCTCCCCGGCAAAGTACTGCTGCAACTGCTCCGCCGTCTGGCGTAGCACGGCGTTGTCGCGCGACACGGGCCAGGCGCTGGTGTCGGCCTCGTGCTTCTGGCCGTCAAAGCCGGTCCAGACCAGGGCCGTGTCGGTGGCGGCCAGCGTCATGGGGCCCCAGGGGCTGGCCAGGGCACAGCGTGCCGGTTTGGGGAAATGGTTTTTGGTCATTTAGGCCTCCAGCCCTCGTGGAATATGCGTAAGCTGCTATTGAATTTGTAGTAAATATCAGGTGCCGGTCGGCGCCGCCAGGCTGGCCCAGGCGCGCACCACGGCATAACTGCGCCAGGGTCTCCAGCGCTGGGATGCGTCCTCGGCCGCGCGCTGCGGATTGGCGGCCGCGCGCACGCCCAGGGCGTTGTGCAGGGCCACGTCGCCTGCCACAAAGGCATCCGGCCAGCGCAGGGCGCGCATCGCAATGTACTGCGCCGTCCAAGGTCCAATGCCCGGCAGGGCCTGCAACGCGGCTAATGTCTGGGGAATGTCGGCGCCGGGCTGCAGGTGCACACCGCCACCCATCACAGCCTGGGCCAGCGCCTGGATGGCGCGCTGGCGCTGGCGCACGATGCCCAACTGGCCCAGCTCCTCACCGCTGGCCTGGGCCAGCGCCTGCGGGGTCGGGAACAGGCGCCGCAGGCCCTCCACCGGCGTGGCCAGGTCGCTGCCATAGCGCTCCACCAGGCGCGCACCCAGCGTGCGCGCCGCCTTGACCGTGATCTGTTGGCCCAGGATGGCGCGCACGCCCAGCTCAAAGCCGTCCAGACACCCGGGCACACGCAGGCCGTCCTGGCCGGGAAAATCGTCTTGCAGTGCCGCGTTGATGGCCAACGGGTCGGCGTCCAGGTCCAGCAGGGCGCGCGCTCGGGCCAGCACCTGGGGCAGGGCGTCGCCCAGGCTGGGGCTGATGTGCAGGATCACGTTGCAGGTGTCCGGCACAAACTGCAGGCGTATCCAGCCTTGCAGCGTGCGCTTGCCCACGTCCAGAGCCAGCGTGCGTGCCAGTGTGTGCTGAGCCAGGTTGGCCACTTCCACGCCTTCGATCTGGCGCGTGGCGAAGAAGCCCAGCATGGCGGCTACGTCATACGGCGGGCGGTAGGAAGCTTTGAGCACGATGGCCTCGGATGCCGCCTGACCGTACACCGGCTCGCGGCTGGCGCGCAACTGGCGGGGCTGCAGCCGGTAGTGCTCCACAAAGCTGGCGTTGAAGCGGCGCACGCTGGCAAAGCCGCTCAGCAGCGCCACCTGGGCCACTGGCAGTTGGGTGTCGGTCAGCAGGCGCTTGGCCATCAGCAGGCGGCGCGTCTGCAGGTATTGCAGGGGGGAGACGCCCCAGTGCGTCTCGAAGATGCGGCGCAGGTGGCGCTCGCTCACGCCCAGGCGCGCCGCCACATCGGCCATGCTGGGCGTGCCGCCGTCGTCATCGCCACTCCACAGCGCTGGCTCGTCGAGCAGCTTGGCCGCCTGCTGGGCCAGGATGAAGGAAGCATCCTGCGTGGACCACGGCACGGTGGCTTCGCCCGCTGTGGCCGGCGCCAGCTCGGGCCGGCAACGCAGGCAGGGCCGAAAGCCGGCCAGTTCGGCCTGCGCCGCCAGCGCAAAGAACAGGCAGTTTTCCCGCCGCGGCGTGCGCACCCGGCAAACCGGGCGGCAGTAGATGCCCGTGGACGTCACCCCGGTGAAGAAGCGCCCGTCAAAGCGCGCATCCCGCGCCTTCAACGCCAGATAGCAGGCATCGCTGGCGGCGGGCGTCGTCATGGGGTTGGGCGTGGAGGCTGCGGGGGACATGGGCGAATGATACGCAGCGGTGCGGCACGTAGTGGCCGTTTTCGGACATGTGGGTGGGGTGGTTCTATGATGTTTCGTATTATTCGTTTGTTTCGTTTTAAAATGAGTGTACATCTGGATCAATACCTGGAGGGCATCATGCCTACAGCCGCCACATTGGGTAAAACACCTGCACACCGCCATGACCCGCTGGGGCCATTGGCTGACGCCATCGGATCGATAACCGGAGCCACTTCCATTCAGGTGGCCAAGGCACTGCACCAGGTTCTTGAAGCCACCACTCCGCAAAGCCGCAACGTCCGCTTGCAGTTGATTCGCCACTTGGCTGACATTGAGAGCCAAACTATTGGTATCGAGATGCCGAAGGCTGCTGCCACCACCAATGACCTCATCAGCACCGCGCAGGCCGCTGAATTGCTGGGTTACAGCCGTCCCTACGTCGCCATGTTGATCGACCAGAACAAGCTCAAGGGGGCGTCCGTGTCCGCAGGCGGTCATCGGCGTGTTTCCCGTGCCGCCGTGATGGACATGAAAGCCAAACATCAAGTGACCGGCAAGGCTGCTGATCTGCGTGCGGAGGGTCAGAAAGCGGGTGCCTACAAAAGCTCTGAGGCGGACGTGGTGCGCCGGGTGAAGGCGCTTGCCGAAAAACGGTTTCCCAAAAAACGGTGACTGTTAGTGATGGACCGCCATCCACTCACCCCTGGTGGTAACACCTTGGCCATTCTGGATACCTGCGTGCTGCTGCCATCGCGCTTGTCGGATGTGCTGTTTGACTTGATGCTCGAAGGCCTCTACTTTGCCTACTGGACCGGTGATGTTGAAGCCGAGTTCCTGCGGAACTGGCCGCACGTGCATCCCAACGCAGCGAAGTCAGGGGCCAAGCGTCTCAAGGCGTTTCAACGTGCCACCAACAATGGGCATCTGATTGCGGGGTATGACGACACCGCGTACATGTCCCGAGTTCCTGCACGCGTGCATGACAACGACCGGCACCTGATCGCCGCCGCCTTGGTGATGCTCAACGGACTCGATGAAGAAGACGACCCGGCACTGCACAAGATCATGATCGTTTCCGATAACACCAAGCATCTGGCCGTTGCCGACACCCGCAAGCTTGGTATTGAGGTCATCAAAGCGGGCGCATTCTTGGATCGACTTTTTTGTGCTGCGCCATCCAGAACCAGTCAAGCGATTGCGAAGTCACTCAGTGATTTGACAAAGCCACCGTACTCCAAAGCCGAGTTGGTGGCTGCGCTTCAGCTTCATGGGGCGAAAGCGGCTGCGGAGGGATTGGAAAATATCGGCGAATAATTCATTGAGCGAGAGGAGAGGATACTTCCCGGCACGCCGGTCAGACCTCTCATCTCAAATTCAGACCCCATGAAACCATTTCTTCAACCAGCACTACTTGCGCCGCCCCCCGCGCTTGAAATCAGTGACGCTGAGTACCTTGAGTTGAAGCGAGCCAAGCCGATTCTTGGTGCAGCGTTTTCCTTTGAGGAAAACTACGACCTACTAGTAGGCAACTATCTTGAGTTGGAGAATTCAGCGTTGTCGATTACTGCTGCATCAATTGCAAGGCAGAGATTTGACTACCAGGACATGTTTGAACTGAAAGCGGACATGAATAGATGGGCGGTCAACTTTCTGAGTTCGGCGCGGCTGTTTGTTGATCAGCTTTTGCAAAGAGTGGTGCAGTGCGGTGGAAATAAGGACGAAGTGAAGCGCGTGCTTTCCGAAGAGTATGACGGGTGCTTCGAGTACCGGTTTATGGAAGCGCTTCGAAACCACGTCCAACATTCAGGGTCGGCGGTCCATAGTTTGACGGTTGGCGGACGGTGGTTCCCCCCTGGAAAGAAGTTACGAAACGAGTTCTCACTTGGCGTGATGACTCTGCGCCGGCATTTGGCGCTAGACGATAGCTTTAAGAAGAAGGTGCTCAGTGAGTGCCCTGATGAGGTTGATCTCCTTGGTGCAACGCGTCGCTATCTGGAATCGCTTAGCGCGATACATGAGTTCGCCCGAAAAAACGTGGAAAATTCGGTAAACGAGGCACGCATGTCATTCGAGGCAGCCATTGAGAAGTACGTGAATTTTTCGGGCGCGTCTTCACAGAGCCTTACTGCCTTCGCGTCATCGGAGCGCGATCCTTCTAGTCAGGTCGCAGTGTTTCTCGATCGGGACGATGTTCGAATCATGCTCTCGAATCGCAATAGGAACCTTAAGAACCTGAGCAAATGTGTCATTTCCAGTGTCGCTTCCTGAGGAAGATCCTACCCGGCCTTCGTGCCGACTGCCGTGGGCAAGCGTCTATCAGACTATTTGGATGCCTCAGCATTTTGGTTTCGGCCTCTTGCCCTCGTCGAATAGGCGTAACCAACTATCGTTTCAGTAGCAAAAATCTAACTTTCGCCACGGCACAAGCCTGACATCAACGCATGTGCCCCGCCTGCGTTGGGATGGGGCTCGGCGCCTACAATCCCAAGCTCAGGCAAGGCGCAGCATTCCAGCCCTTGCCACCGATCATTTGCACAGGGAAAACGGCATGCAACTCTCCTCCAGCATCTTCAAGGCCTATGACATCCGCGGCGTTGTGCCGTCCACCATCAACCCCGACATGGCGCGTGGCCTGGGGCGCGCCTTTGGCACTGTGGCGCTGGCAGAGGGGCAGACCACGGTGGCGGTGGGCCGTGACGGACGTCTGACCGGTCCTGACCTGGTCGAGGCACTGATGACCGGCTTGCAGGAGGCCGGGATCACCGTCATCGACGTCGGTATGGTCACCACGCCCATGCTGTATTTCGCGGCCAGCACGCTGTGCGAGTCCGGTATCCAGGTGACCGGCAGCCACAACCCCAAGGACCACAACGGTTTCAAGATGGTGCTGGCCGGACGTGCCATCTATGGCGATGACATCCAGTCGTTGCGCAGCATGATGCAGAACGAGACCTGGTCGCTGCAGGCCGGCGGCTCGCGCCAGAGCGCCAATGTGATGGAGGCCTACCGCGCGCGCATCGTAGGCGACATCAAGTTGGCCCGCCCAATCAAGATCGTCGTGGACTGTGGCAACGGCGTGGCCGGCGCTTCGGCACCGGACATCCTGCGCGCCATTGGCTGCGAAGTGACCGAGCTGTACAGCGAGGTGGACGGCAACTTCCCCAACCACCACCCGGATCCGAGCAAGCCCGAGAACCTGAAGGACCTGATTGCCGCGCTGAAGACCAGCGACGCCGAGCTGGGCCTGGCCTTTGACGGCGACGGCGACCGCCTGGGCATCGTCACCAAGGGCGGCAACAACATCTACCCGGATCGCCAGATGATGCTGTTCGCCCGCGACGTGCTGACGCGCGTGCCCGGTGGCACCATCATTTTTGACGTGAAGTGCTCGCAGCGCGTGGCGCCCGCCATCACGGCGGCCGGCGGCGTGCCGCTGATGTTCAAGACCGGCCATTCGCTGATCAAGGCCAAGATGCGCGAGATTGGCTCGCCGCTGGGTGGCGAGATGAGCGGCCACATCTTCTTCAAGGAGCGCTGGTACGGCTTTGACGACGGTACCTATGCCGGTTGCCGCCTGCTGGAAATCGTCAGCCGCGTGGTGGACGCCAGCGCCATGCTCGACGCGCTGCCCACCAGCTTCTCCACGCCCGAACTCAATGTGCAGTGCAAGGAAGGCGAACCCCACGCACTGGTGGAGCAACTGGTTGCAAAAGCCGCGTTTGCGGCTCCGGCGACGATCAACACGATTGACGGTGTGCGCGTCGATTGGCCCGATGGCTTTGGCCTGATTCGCGCCTCCAACACCACGCCGGTGCTGGTGCTGCGATTTGAAGGGCATACACCCGAAGCCCTGCATCGCATCCAGGAAGACATGCTGGCCCTGCTGCGCTCGGTCAAACCCGACGCCAGCTTTGCCGAGGCCGCGCATTGAGTGAGCCTCGCTTGAGCGCCGCCGGGCCGCCCCAAGGCGTGAGGGCCCCCTCGGGGGGCAGCGACCCACATGCAATGGGGGAGCGTGGGGGCATTCGGGTCTTGATCGTCAAGCTGTCGTCTCTGGGCGATGTGGTGCATGCCATGCCCGCTGTGCAGGACCTGCGTGCTGAGTTGCCCGGTGTGCACATCGATTGGGTGGTGGAGCGCGCGTTTGCGCCGCTGGTCACGCGCTGTGAGGGCGTGGGCCAGGTGATTCCCTGTGAGCTGCGGCGCTGGCGCAAGACGCCGTTTGCCGCGCAAACCCGTGCAGAGTGGCGCGCCTTCAAGGCCGCTCTGCAGGCCCAGGCCTATGACGCCGTTATTGACCTGCAGGGCCTGACCAAGTCCGCGCTGGTGGCCTGGCTGGCCCGCACTTCAAACGATGGCCGTCGTTTTGCCATGGCGAATCAGACCGAAGGCTCGGGCTACGAGCCCCCCACGCGCTGGGTGGCCGACGAGGCGATAACCCTGGAGCCGCATGTGCACGCGGTGCAGCGTTCGCGCCTGTTGTGTGCGGCGGT
>JAVBYK010000450.1 GCA_030824095.1 bacterium | reverse complement strand
CACATGACCAAGCTCAACGCCGAGCTGGCCAAGCTACCCACCTGGAAGAGCATCACCAAGCGCAAGGCCGAACTGCCCGAAGCCGAAGAGTGGAAAGACAAGACTGGCAAGCTGCAGTACCTGATCCGCTGAAGCTCCCCACCACAGTGACCATCGAAACCGATGCGGTCATCGTAGGCGCAGGCCCGGTGGGCCTGTTCCAGGTGTTTGAACTGGGCCTGCTCGAAGTCAAGGCCCATGTCATCGACTCCCTGCCGCACCCCGGCGGCCAGTGCGTGGAGTTGTACCCCGACAAACCCATCTACGACATTCCGGCCGTGCCGGTCTGCACCGGCCAGGAACTTACCGACCGGCTGTTGCAGCAGATTGCGCCCTTTGGCGCCACCTTCCATTACGGCCAGGAAGTCACCACCGTTGAGAAGCAGCCCGATGGCCGTTTTTTGGTGGAAACCAGCCAAGGCACCCGCTTTCTGACCAAGACCCTTTTCATCGCCGCCGGTGTCGGCGCGTTTCAGCCGCGCACACTGAAGGTGGAAGGGCTGGACAAGTTTGAAGGCGGGCAACTGACCTACCACGTCAAGAACCCGGCGGACTATGCGGGCAAGAACATCGTCATTGTGGGTGGCGGTGATTCGGCGCTGGACTGGGCGTTGAATTTTTGTGCTGCCAACGAAGACGGCAATCCGCACAAGGCGGCCAGCGTCATCCTGATCCACCGGCGCGATGGCTTCAAGGCGGTTCCGGCCAACGTGGCCAAGATGCGTGCGCTGTGTGACGCGATGGAAATGCAATTCCTGGTTGGACAGGTCACCGGCTTTGAAGAGTCCAGCGGCCGCCTCAGCGACATCAAGGTCACAGGCTCCGATGGTCT
This sequence comes from bacterium, assembly GCA_030824095.1. Classification (GTDB taxonomy): domain Bacteria; phylum Pseudomonadota; class Gammaproteobacteria; order Burkholderiales; family Burkholderiaceae_C; genus Allorhodoferax. The sequence continues at coordinate 6,838 of JAVBYK010000450.1, read as the reverse complement.
GACACGCCTGGTGCCGCTGGACATGCTACTGGTGTTCTTCGGTCTGTCACCCAAGCTCGGGCCCATTGCGAACTGGGGGCTGGAGATTGATCGCAAGCAACTAGCGGTCAACACGGAAACGTTTTCCACCAGCGAGCCCGGCATCTTTGCCGTGGGCGATATCAACATCTATCCCGGCAAGAAGAAGCTCATCCTCAGTGGCTTCCATGAATGTGCACTCGCTGCCTTTGGCGCCATGCCGTTCATCTTCCCCGAGAAGAAAGTGTTTCTGCAATACACCACGACCAGCCCCAAGCTGCACAAGGTCTTGGGCGTGGAGTCCCCGGTCTTTGATTGATGGTGGATTTTTTCAAAAAACTTTGGCCTTGTTGAAAAAGTGAAAATTTCCACGCTATAATTTGAGGCTCAATTCCTCGATAGCTCAGTTGGTAGAGCGCCGGACTGTTAATCCGTAGGTCCCTGGTTCGAGCCCAGGTCGAGGAGCCAAAAAAAGTAGAAAACCCACCGTCGAAAGATGGTGGGTTTTTTCTTTTCCGGGTCTGTCTTACCTTGCCGCCTTGCGCGGCCCACTCCTGCAATTCCAAAGGCCCCTCATGGACACCCATTCAACCGCCAGCAGCCCATCCATTTCCTCCCACGCAACTGACAGCCAGTCATGCACTGCGGCGACGCAGATGCGGGACAAGAACATCGAGCAGATTGCAGCCTTGCGCGAAGACACCGAGGTGAGCCACGTCGCGGAACACATTCGCGGCATGGTGGCTGCAACGATGGCCACCGGGTCAGCCCAACTGCCCGGTATTGCCGAGAGCACTGCCCAGCAATGGCAATCCTGGGCACTGGGAGTCGCCGATGGACTCTCTCTGCCCATGGCAGGCAGCCATCAAACCTTGCTGTGCAGCACCAGCCCCTGCTGATAGCGATCCAGTTCTTTCGCCATCTGCAAGGCGTCTTCGGACGGAAACTGCCAGACCACATCCTTCGTGGTCTTATCGGTCATCCGCACGATGGTCTTGCCACTGTCCTCGTCCACGGAAAACTGCAGCTCCGGTGAGTAGCCGGAAACCTTGTTCTGCATTTCGACGACCAGCTTTTCGAGATCAGCGGGCGTTGGTGCCACCTTGAGCACGGGCGCTGCCGAGGTTTGCTCTGTCGATTGGGGGAGCCTTGCCCGATCCTCCGTCACGGATGCATCGGAACTGACGGGCCGCACGGCCGGTTGTGGCGGGAGTGGCACGGCCGAGCCACCCACAGAAGATAAGTTGTTCATGATGACCATTCCTCGCTACGCCAGTATGGATTTCTGCCTCACAGGCGACTCCTGAAACCCATCATCGACGCAAAAAAACCTTTGTACCCAATTGGGTTATCGGCCGGCATCAAGGCATCTTGAGGACTGGATAGTGGCACGCCTGGCCACCGGTCATGCACGCTTCAGTGCCGCGTCTGGCGAAAGGCGGCAATGCCCCCGGCCTTTGCCACTTCCGACAACCCGTTCAACACCTTGGGCGCCCAGTTGACCGTGAGGTGTTCTGCCACCAGCGCCCGCGTCATGCGCTCGGGCTTCTGGCTGGCTTCGCACTCGCGCGCCAGCCTGTCGGCCTCCAGCAGCATGGCGTGCGAAAGCTGGATCACGGCCTTGAACCGCTCGGTCCTGAAGGCCTCTTCCATCACCTGGTTGAACAGCACGAATGCGCGCGCTTCAACCGTCTCCAGGGTGGCTTCGTCAATATCGTCCTGTACCGGCTTTTCCGTTTCCATGCTCTGTTCACTCCGTGGTTTGAATTGCCCGGAATTTTCGTTGAATACGGACTGCCATCAGACAAAAAAATCCCCCAGCACCGGTAAAGGCTGGGGGATAAAGCAAGGCCGCCGTTTACAACCCCGCAAGAAGACGCGACCCTCAGTCGCAACCAGATAAAGCAACATTGATGCCACCGTCGAATTGCGCGGATGCGCTCCCAAAAACCAACACCAGGCAGCGATCTGCCCGATATCTGGCCGCTAAACCCATTGCGGGCTCTATCCGGTAAAATGCGCCTTGCACTTCCACTGGAGCCGCTTCATGCCATTGACCGCCACGCAGACCATGTCCCAATTTGGTGCATTCATGGTCGTTGCCTGTGCTGCTTGAGACTGCTCCCCTGGTAAACCACTTGCTGTTCCCCCAAACACCCCCAACTGAAGTCAATACGCGTGCTTGCGCTGCGGTGAGGCGCATTTCACTATTGCGAACGGCTATTGACCCATGAAAGACCATTACGCAGCCCTGGGCCTCAGCAGTGGGGCCACTCTGGCCGACATCAAGAAGGCTTTTCGCCAGCAGGCCTCCCTGCACCACCCTGACCGCAACACCGACCCACAGGCACCGGCGCGGTTTCGGGCCGTGCAGGAGGCTTATGACGTGCTGTCGGACGAGCAGAAGCGCCAGGCCTATGACGACAACCGCCGTCGCAACCTGCTGGACAGCCCCATCGATACCGCCCGAGAGATCTGGCAGACCTACTTCGAGCCACTGCGCCGTGGGCCCACACCCTAAAAACCGACAAACCCTATGAGCATTTCCACCTCCTTTCTTGAACTGCGTTCGGCCTACCAGGCAGAACTCGACGACCTGACCTCCGACTCCGAAGGCAAGGATGTGCTGCGCAAGCGGCTGGCCGAAAAACGCAAGGAACTGGGCTTTCTATTGCAGATGATGGAACTCAGTCCCGAGATGGTGGCTGTGGTGCTGCACCAAGCCTTTCGTTTCACCCGCCCGGCCGTGATGGACCATGTGCTGGCACAGGACGCTGACGATTTGCCCGAGTGGGACAGCATCAGCGCCGACATCGAGATTGCCCCCTGGGCGGGCGACATGGTCAAGACCATCTTGGATGAAGCCAAGGGCGCCTGGTTCATGACCATTGCCGCGGCCCTCGAATACATGCACCACAAGCCGCTGACGGCTGTCGAACGTGCGCAACTCGCCAGCGAGGAAAACGAGGAAGAAGACCTGGACGAGGTCCGCAACGAGCGCCACGACGACAACCACACCGAAGACCATGACGAAGACGAAGTTGCAGCCCGCCAGCGCGAGGATGCCGGTAACGACTGGATGGTCGAACAAGGCTTTGACAGGAAAGACTAAGACCCCATGAATGCCCTTGCCCTGATAGCCAAGACCCAAAGCCTGATCGCCGCTGGCGACATCGTCGGTGCCGAGTCTGCCCTGGTGGAACTGGCCGATACCGAAGGCGACGGCGCCCTGATGGTCGTGCTGGAGCAGTTGCCGCCCAAGGACATCCTGGCGGTGATCCGCGAGTACGACAACTCCCGCGAATCCGTCATCAACCTGTTGGTGACGCCCGAGATGTTTGCCCGCGCCGTGGTCATTGAAAAACAATACAAGGACCTGACCCGCACCCACCTGCGCGGCATGATGAACTCCGTGATCTTCCGCGAGGATGCCAACCCGGTTGAGTTTCTGACCGCCATTGGCGACCTGGAAGGCGGCAGCGAGGCCATGGCCGACTACTTCACCGAAAAATGGAGCCGCATCGAAGCCTTTGCCCGCACCGGCACCTTTGACGCGGTCGAAGACGACGGCGAAATGCTGTCCGAATCCGCACTACTGGCCTCGGCCTATGTGCCGCCCAAGCTGGAGCTCGATGAGGTGGCCGACCAGGACTGGATGCAAATGGCCTGGCTGCTGCGCTACGAGTGCCCGGACCTGTTCATGGAAACCGTCATGGTCCTGCGTGCCAAGGCCCGCGCCCATGACCTGGGTCTGGACGAAGAGGAAGAAACAGAAATCGATGAAGACGACGGCAAGGTCGAAACCGGCGACACCGACCGCGGCAAGGCCACGCCCGCCGCGCGGGACGATGACGAGGAATCCGCCATCTAGTCGCCGATGAAGCCCGCATCGCCACCCCACTCCGTTTCGCTGTTTGATGCCCGCCCCTTTTTCGAGAAGGCGCTGGCTTACGGCGTGCAGCACGGCATTCTGAACCAGGCCAAACTTGACGCCATTGGCAACGATGCCCCCAAAGGCATGGTGCAGATCGCGCGCTACTTTGGCTCCGAATTCCTGCGCCCGGAGCTGGAGAAGGCCCGGGACCGCATGATCAATCTGGTGAGTCTCTATCTGGAGCACACCACGGGCGGCAACCTGCGCCAGGCGGCCGAATCCCTGCGTGACCACTCCTTTCTGTCGCGCTCCAAGGGTGGTTCGGACATGCTCAAGGCCCTGATCGCCATGCCGCAGAACAGCCACTTCGGCATGCACGAAGCTGGCGGCTTCACCGATGAACAGATCCCGCTGCTGGCCAAATGGACGCTGCGCACCCTGCCCGAGTACCAGGCCGAGCTGGCCCAGCGCCAGCAGGTGGCCCTGCTGGTGGATGCTGCCGTGTGGCTGGCGGACACATTGGGCATGGATGCCACCGATCTGGAAGAAGCCGGCAAGGACGCCGAGGCCGTGGTCCGCACATCCCTGCTGGCCCATGCGACCCGGCGTACCGAAATGCCCAACTGGGTGGCGTTTGAGAAGATGGTGGTGGCACTGCGCAAGAAATACGCGCCGCTGGACTCCACCAACAGCGCCTTCACAGTGCCCCTGCCCAAAGACCTGCCACAGCGTTTCAAGCCGGTGGTGGAAGGCGTACGCCAGTCGGTGCTGGCCGATCTGCCCAAGATACTGGACACCGCCCTGCCCGTGCGCAAGCTGTTTGACCGCACGCCCGCATTCCTGGGCCGCTACTTCTGGGTGGAAGATGCGCTGAGCGAGGTGGACCACTTTGATCGCACCGCCTCCGCCACCTGGAACAAGGCAACCGCCGGGCACGACGACGATAGCTCGTTGTTGACCCTGTTCCTGTGCCTGTCCGCCGCCAGTCCCGCCAAGACGGTATTGACCGAAAGGACCGCTGCCACTTTGCTGCGCAAGATCCGCAAGTCGGGGCTGGATGCCAGCCTGGCCCGGCAATTCATTCTTCACCACGCCCCCCAGCAGCACCAGGCTGACTACCTGCACTTGTGGGATGCCTTTGTTGAGGAGGCAGAGTCCACACTGCGCAGCGACCACGGCTACGCCCAGCAGGATGCACTGGCGCTGCTGCGCCGGGAATGCAACATCAGCCCCTGAGCGGCCGTTTTTCCGCAACGCAGTGCAGGGGAATGGCGATTCCGCTACAGTGTAAAAAAGCCATTTTTACAAGGGAGTTGCCGTGAATACCAAACCAAAAGAGCCGGCCGCCAAACCAGCATCCGAGCAGGAGCGCTACATGCCGGGAGACCCCATTCCCGTGCCGGATGCCGTGGAAGCCGATTCAGAGTCCGCCTGGGCACTGTTTTCCGGCGCCCCCAAACCGCCCGAGCCGGACTTTCTGGACACCGTCCCCGCCTCGATACTGGAGGAGCAGGCCATCAACCCCGTGCCTGTTTCCCCAAAACCCGCCGGCAACTGATTGCCGCCTTCACACCCACACTGCTCACCCACTTTCCATGACACTGAATCGATCTCTTCTGGCTGCCATCACCATCACTGCGGCCCTCCTGGGCGGCTGCTCCAAGCAGGATGCTGCGGAACCGGCCAAGCCAGCCCGGCAGGAAGTCTCCGTCCAGACCGTGGCGGCCCAGGCCAAGGGCTTTACCGTGGGTGCCATGATGAGCGCCCACACGGTCTACGTTTTTTTTGACCCCCAGTGCCCGCACTGCGGCCACCTGTGGCAGGCATCCATTCCGCTGCACAAAAAGGTTAAATTCCAGTGGATTCCGGTAGCCTGGATCAATGCGTCCAGCCTGACACAGGGGGCGGCACTGCTCGGCTCGGCCGACCCGCTGGCGCTGATGACGGAACATGAGGCATCCCTGCTGGGCGGGCGCGGTGGCATAGCGGCCTCGGCCAGCGTGCCAGCGGAGGTGGAGCAGTCGATCAAGGCCAATACCAAGCTGCTTAACAGTCTGGGTGCCGAGTCGGTTCCTTTTCTGGTGGTCAAGAACGCCCGCACCGGCGAAACCCTGGGCCGCGAAGGCGCCTTGACGACGCAGGCACTGGCAGAGCTGATTGGGGTGGACGCAACGCCGTAGGCCCTGCGCCCGATGGCCTGAACCTAGAACTTCTGGTTCAGTGCCTTCTCAATGGCGGAAACCAGCTTGCTGCTGTTAGGCTCCACATCACTGGGGTAATTGGCAACCACCTTGCCACTGCGGTCCACCAGGTATTTGTTGAAGTTCCACTTGGGCTCGGTGCGGGTGGCCTTGAAGAACTCGGCATACAGGGCGTTGCGCTTGTCGCCCTTCACGTCCGACTTGGCGAACATGGGAAACTTCACACCATAGGTGTTGAAGCAGAAGTCCGCAATCTCCTTGGAGTTGCCCGGCTCCTGCTTGCCAAACTCATTCGATGGAAATCCCAGCACCACCAGACCCTTGCTCTGGTACTTGGCGTAGAGCGCCTCCAACCCTTCGTACTGGCTGGTAAAGCCGCAGTAGCTGGCAGTGTTCACCACCAGCAACACCTTGCCGGCGTACTGGCAGAGGTTTTGCGGTGCATCGTCCTGCAAACGGGGAAACTCGTGTTGCAGCAGGGCCGGACAGGCCGCTGCGGGTGCCACGGGTGCAGCAACAACAGCCTTGGCCGGAGCCTTGGGCGTTGTCTGGGCGAATGTCCCGGCGCAAGCCAGGGCGGCACCCAGCAGCAAGGAGATAGGGCGTGTATGTGTCATGCGGCCATTATCCGGGCCCGGCAAAGCCCCTACCCCACCCAGCGTCTTGCGTTGTGCCAGAGCTGCATCCACGGGCTGTGGGCATTGGCGTCCAGGCCGTTCCAGCTCATCTGGATGTTGCGGAACAC
>JAVBYK010000453.1 GCA_030824095.1 bacterium | reverse complement strand
AAGGACGAAGGGCAAACCATCGTCTTCATCGACGAACTGCACACCATGGTCGGCGCCGGCAAGGCCGAAGGCGCCATGGACGCTGGCAACATGCTCAAGCCCGCACTGGCGCGTGGCGAGCTGCACTGCGTGGGCGCCACCACGCTGGATGAGTACCGCAAATACATCGAGAAGGATGCCGCCCTGGAGCGCCGCTTCCAGAAGATTCTGGTTGGCGAGCCCACGGTGGAGGCGACGATTGCCATCCTGCGCGGCCTGAAAGAGCGCTACGAGACGCACCATGGGGTGCAGATCACCGACCCGGCCATTGTGGCTGCGGCCGAGTTGTCCAACCGTTACATCACCGACCGCTTCCTGCCCGACAAGGCGATTGACCTGATCGACGAGGCAGCCTCCAAGATCAAGATCGAGCTGGATTCCAAGCCCGAAGTCATGGACAAGAAGGACCGTCGCCTGATCCAACTGCAGATCGAGCGCGAAGCCGTCAAGCGCGAGAAGGACGAAGCTTCGCAGAAGCGACTCGAACTGATCAACGAAGAGATCACCGCGCTGCAAAAAGAGATTGCTGACCTGGACGAAATCTGGAAGGCGGAGAAGGCCCAGGCGCAAGGCTCCAAGACCATCATGCAGGAAGTGGAGAAGCTGCGCTTCCAGATCAAGGAGTTGACGGACAAGGGCGACTTCAACAAGGCCGGTGAACTGCAATACGGCAAGTTGCCCCAACTGGAGAAGCGTCTGAAAGACGCACAGGCGCAAGAGGCTGGTAAGGCCCAAAATGCCAAGGACGGTGGCCGTGCCCAGTTGCTGCGCACCATGGTTGGTGCCGATGAAATTGCCGAGGTGGTCAGCCGTGCCACAGGCATCCCAGTGTCCAAGATGATGCAGGGCGAGCGCGACAAGCTGCTGCAGATGGAAACCAAGCTGCACGACCGTGTGGTCGGCCAGAACGAAGCCATTGCGGCCGTGGCCAATGCCATCCGCCGCTCGCGCTCGGGCCTCAGCGACCCGAACCGCCCCACGGGCAGCTTCCTGTTCCTGGGCCCCACCGGCGTGGGCAAGACCGAGCTGTGCAAGGCGCTGGCCGGTTTCCTGTTCGACAGCGAGGAGCACCTCATCCGCATTGACATGAGCGAGTTCATGGAGAAGCACTCCGTGGCCCGCCTGATTGGTGCGCCTCCGGGCTATGTGGGCTATGAGGAGGGCGGCTACCTGACCGAGGCTGTGCGCCGCAAACCCTATGCCGTGCTGCTGCTCGACGAGGTGGAAAAAGCCCACCCGGATGTGTTCAACGTGCTGCTGCAGGTGCTGGACGATGGCCGCCTGACCGACGGTCAGGGCCGCACCGTGGACTTCAAGAACACCGTCATCGTGATGACCAGCAACATTGGCAGCCAGCTCATCCAGAGCATGGTCGGCCAGGACAGCGAGGACATCAAGGATGCCGTGGTCGGCGAGCTGAAGAACCACTTCCGCCCCGAGTTCCTGAACCGCATCGACGAGACCGTGGTGTTCCATGCCCTGGATGCCGCCCACATCGCCGACATTGCCAAGATCCAGCTGCAGGTGCTGATGGCCCGCTTGGCCAAGATGGACCTGACGCTAGCCGTATCCGATGCCGCCGTGGCCGAACTGGCCAAGGTCGGCTTCGACCCGGTGTTTGGTGCGCGGCCCCTGAAGCGCGCCATCCAGCAGCGCATCGAGAACCCGCTGTCCAAGCTGCTGTTGGAAGGTGCCTTTGTGCCAAAGGACACCATCAACGTGGGCGTGGACACCATCAAGGCGCCGGGGCAGTTCAGCTTCACGCGCGCGGCGGTCTGACGCTTCCGGGCGGCGGGACGGAGAAGCCCTGTCGCCAGTTGGACGATCCCGGCGGCAAAGGCGCCTTAGCATGGGCGCCTTTGCCGCCTTTTCATTGGATGTCCACCATGACCCTTGCCCGAACCACCCCTGGTGACTTTGACGACGTATCGCCCACCGTGCAGCGCGCTGTTCCGGCGGGGTTCAAAGCGGTGGAGATCGGCGGCGCCTTCATTGCGGCCAATGGCCCGTTGTATGCCAAGTGGACCGGGCAGCAATTGCTGCTGGGCTTTCGGGTCGAAGAGCGCCACACCAATCCGCTCAAGATCTGCCATGGCGGCATGCTGGCTACGTTTGCCGACATGGCCATTCCCTGTGCCGCGTTCTACCAGGCCGACATGGCGTCGCGCTTCTTGCCCACCATCAGCCTACAGGTGGACTACATGGGCCCGGCCATGCTGGGCGCCTGGGTGCAGAGCGAGGTGCAGATCCTGCGCACCACGCGCAACATGCTGTTTGGCCAGGCCCTGGTCACGGCGGATGGCGAACCGGCGCTGCGGGTGAGTGGCATCTTCAAGCTCGGCCAGGTCATAGCCAACGGCGAGCGCAAGGACCCGTTCGGCGTTCTGTAATTAGCCCCACACCACCGAGCGCATGGAGATGGACGCCGACTGAAAGCCCGTGTTCATGAAGCGCGGCGTCTCGCCCGCGCGCACGGCACCGGCGGCATAGAGCAGGGGCAGGTAGTGCTCGTAGGTGGGGTGGGCCATCTGGGCCAGGCTGCCCAGTGCCTGGAAGTTGGCCAGGGTGGCCAGGTCGCCTTTCTCGATTTGCGTCTGCACGGCGGAGTCGAACTCCTGGGCCCAGTCGTAGGCCTGCATCACGCTGGCGTCCCGCCGCGCTGCGCGCAGGTTGTGCACGATGTTGCCGCTGCCCACAATCAGCACGCCGCGCTCGCGCAGGCCCTGCAGTTGCAGGCCCAAGGCGTAATGCTCGGCCGGTGGGCGGCTGTAGTCCATGCTCAGTTGCAGCACCGGGATGTTGGCTTGCGGGAACATGGGCTTGAGCACCGACCAGGTGCCGTGGTCCAGGCCCCAGACCTCGGCGTCCACCCCCAGGGCGGCGCCGGTGGCGGGGGATTGGAGTTCGCGCGCCAGGCTGGCGGCCACCGCGGGTGCGCCTGGTGCCGGGTACTGCTGGTCGAACAGCGCCTGTGGGAAACCACCAAAGTCGTGGATGGTCTTGGGCCGGGCCATGCCGGTGATCTGCCAGCCGCCACGTGTGAGCCAGTGGGCCGAGATGCACAGGATGAGTTGGGGCTGTGCCGCGCCGCGTGCCAGCAGTTCGGTGCCCAGGCTTTGCCAGCCACGCCGCCAGGGGTTGTCCTCGATGGCATTCATGGGGCTGCCGTGGCCCATGAACAGCACCGGCATGCGGGGTGAGGGTTTGAGTGATTGCAGCAGGGGGGCGGCGTCGGAGAAGGCAGTCATGAAAACTCCGGGCAGGGCGGCCAGTGCGGCCAGGGTGTGTCGGCGGTGCATGGAGAATGGAGCCACCTGGGGCCGGTGAAGTTCCCTGGCGGGTGGTATTTCCCAAATGATATTTGGCCAAATTGGCCATTAGCCCTCGTGAAATAAGCGTTCGTAGCTATTGATTTGATAGCTATTTGAGGCTGTGTGCGCAGTCGCACAGATGGCCAGATGTTTTCTCTCTAGCCTGTGGCATCCAACCAAGGAAGCCACCATGATCAACAAACGTTCTCCCGTCTTCTGCCTTTTCACCATCCCGTTGACCCTGGCCTGCGCCATGGCCGCAGCCCAGGCCGGTCCATCGCAGGCTTCTGCCGAGGCCCAGGCCCGTTACCGCGCCGACATGGCGGTGTGTGCCAGCGGGCAGTCCAACCAGCCGGCGAGCGTGTGCCGCACGGAGGCGCGCAATGCCCTGGCAGAAGCCCGCCGCGGAGGTCTCACTGATGCTCCCGCCGATTACGCCCGCAACGCGGTGCTGCGCTGCGAGGAGTTTCTGGGCGATGACCGCACCGCCTGCGAGGCGCGCGTGTTCAACCCTTCCCGCCTGGAGGGCAGTGTCGAAGGTGGCGGTGTGCTGCGCGAGGCGGTGACGGTGACACCGGTGAAGTGAGCGTGGGTGGCACTGCGTATGAAGCCGATCCAGCCGTCCGCAAGCCACGCGGAACGCAAGTCGCCGACCGGCATCGCCGGGTTTGACGCCATCACCGGTGGCGGCTTGCCACGCGGGCGCACCACGCTGCTGGTCGGTGGGCCGGGTTCGGGCAAGACGGTGTTTGCCTTGCAGTTTTTGGTGCACGGCGTGCAGCACGACAAGGAGCCGGGGATTTTTGTGGCGTTTGAGGAGTCGTCCCACAGCATCCTGGCCAATGCCGCCAGTTTTGGCTGGAACCTCACTGCCTCCCAGCGCAAGAAAGTCTTTTTTCTGGACGCTCAGCCGCAACCGGATTTGATCCAGTCGGGCGACTTTGACTTCTGCGGCATGCTGGCTGCGCTGGAAGCGCAGGCCAAGGCTATCGGCGCGCGGCGCATCGTCTTTGATGCGCTCGACATCGTTCTGGCCTTGTTGCCGGACCCGCAGGCGCAGCGGCGCGAGATCTACCGCCTGCACGACTGGCTGCTGGCGCGGGGGCTGACCGGCATCATCACCCTGAAGGCCGACACCGATGAAACCAATGCCATCAGCCAGCAGCCGTTTGGCTTCATGCAGTTCATGGTGGACTGCGCGGTCATCCTCAACCACAGCGTGGTGCTGGGCGTGTCGCAGCGCAACCTGCGGGTGCAGAAGTTCCGTGGCTCCAGCTTTGATGAGAACGAATCCCCGTTCCTGATCGGCAACAGCGGTTTTGAGATTGCTGGCGCCCGCACGCTCGACAACATCGACACCCACTTCACTACGGAGCGCGTTTCCAGCGGCGTGGAACGCCTGGACACGATGCTGGGCGGCGGCTACTACCGCAGCGCCAGCGTGCTGGTGACCGGCTTCTCGGGAACCGCCAAGACGACGTTGAGCGGTGCCTTTGCACAGGCCGCCTGCCGGCGTGGCGAACGCACGCTGTTTGTCAGTTTTGACTCGGAGGGTGGCGAGGTGATTCGCAACCTGGCGTCGGTGGGGATACGGCTGGAGCGCTATGTCAAAAGTGGGGTTTTGCGCATGGCATCGGCGCGTGCCATCACCGGCAGTGCCGAGACCTACCTGGTGCGCATCAAGGCGCTGGCGCGCGAGCACCGGGCGCGTTGTGTGGTGATTGACCCGGTGTCGACCTGGTCCAAGTCCGGCACGGACCTGACTGCCCACAGCGTGGCGGAGCGGTTGATTGACTGGTCCAAGGCGGACGGCACCACCTTGCTCTGCACACGGCTGCTTGACGAAATGTCCAGTCCGGCCGAAGGCAGTTCACCCCTGCAAATTTCCGCCCAGGTGGACACTTGGATACACCTCAACTACCTGGTGCAGGCCGGCGAGCGCAACCGTGGTTTGTCCATCATCAAGTCGCGCGGCACGGCGCACTCCAACCAGGTGCGCGAGCTGATTCTGAGTGACAGTGGTGTGACGCTGGCCGACATCTACACCGCCGGCGGCGAAGTGCTGATGGGCACCCTGCGTTGGGAAAAAGAGCGTGCCGAGCGCGTGGCCAACGAAGCCGCTGAGGTGGCGGGCAAGCTCAAGCGCGTCCGGCTGGACGCTGAGGAAGCGGAGTTGCAGGTGCGGCTCAAGTCGCTGCAAACCGAGTTGGTGGCCAAGCAAATCGAGAAGGCGCTGCTTCTGAGCAGCTCGAAAAGCCGTGCCGGGGACGTGTCACGCGACCGCACGCGGCTGGAGGAACTGCGCGGGGCCGACGCTGCACCGCATGGGGCCGCCGGGAGCACGCCATGAGTCGACCGGTTCGCCACCGTTTCCGGTTGTATGTCGCCGACGACGCACTCAACTCGGCCCAGGCGCAAGCCAATCTGATGGCGCTGTGCCGCACCTATTTGGCGGATCGCTACGAGATCGACCTGGTGGACGTGTTCAAGGAGCCACAGAGGGCTCTGGCCGATGGCATTTTCATGACGCCCACCCTGATCCGTCTGGCGCCGCTGCCAGTGCGCCGCATTGTGGGTACGTTGAGCCAGACCGCCGTGGTGTTGCGCGCACTGGATCTGGATGGCGGTGACACGTGATGGAGCCACGCCGTCCGCCAGAGGAGTTGACCGAAGAAGTGCAGGCTCTGATCGAAACCCTGCACGTGACAGGCCAACGCCTGGAAGAGCTGACGGCCGGGGAGGTCGATACCGTGGCCAACCGCCAAGGCGCGCCGTTCCTGTTGCGCCGCGCACAGGACCATCTGCGCACCAGCGAGGCGGCCAAGCAAAACGCCATCCTCAACGCGCTGCCCGCGCACATTGCGCTCCTGGATATCCAGGGGCGGATCATTGCAGTGAATGCGGCCTGGCGTCGGTTTGCCATGGCCAATGGTCTGCTGGGAACCGGCTTCGCCGTGGGTCTCAACTATCTGCAGGTCTGCGATGCGGTGCACGGGGACGCGTGTGGCGAGGCCATGCCGGTGGCGGCAGGCATTCGGTCGGTTCTGGACGGAGCGAGCCTGAATTTTTCGCTGGAGTACCCCTGTCACTCGCCCACCGAACAGCGCTGGTTCCAGATGACGGTCACACCGCTGTTTGAGGGCCACCCCAACGGTGTCGTGGTCATGCACATGGACATTAGTGCGCGCAAGGCAGCCGAGGAAAGGGTTGTCTACCTGAATCGGGTCTATGCCACGCTCAGTGGCATCAACACACTGATCGTGCGGGTGCGGGACCGCGCCACGCTATTCAGCGAGGCCTGTCGCGTTGCGGCCGGCGTGGGCGGCTTTCATATGGCCCTGATTGCGATTGCGGACCCCGGCACGCAGAAGGTTGCACTCGCGGCCTCGTCCGGGGTCGATGATGCGTTTTGCGAGGTCCTGAAGGACTACTTCTCGTCGATGGACAGTGGCCGGCTTGGCAGCACCCTGCTGGAGCGGGCGATCACGCAGAAGAAGGCGGTCATCGTCAACAACCTTCTGTACAACGAGGAGGTTGTGTTCCGCCAGAAGTATGTCGATTCAGGCGTCAACTCGCTGGCCATCCTGCCGCTGATCGTGGCCGGCGATGCGGTTGGCACGCTGGTTCTGTATGCCACCGAGCCGGATTTTTTTCAAGACGAGGAATTGACCCTATTGACCGAACTGGCGGGTGATGTGGCATTTGCCATGGACCACATCGAAAAGCAGGATCGCATGGACTACCTGGCTTACTACGACGTGCTCACCGGGCTGGCGAATGAGCGCTTGTTTCGCGAGCGGCTGGCGCAATACGCGCGCAGCGCCGTGTCGGCCGGGCACGGGCTGGCGGTGTTCCTGATTGATCTGGAGCGTTTCAAGAACATCAACGACAGCCTGGGCAAGGTCGCTGGCGACGAACTCCTGCGCCAGGTCGCACAGTGGCTCACGCGCCATGCCGGAGACGCCAACCTGTTTGCGCGCCTGGGCGCCGATCATTTTGCGGCGGTGATGCCGGTGATGCGACGCGATGGCGACCTGGTGCATTTTCTGGAAACCAAGCTGGACGCCTTGCAGGCGCATCCGTTCAATCTGGGCGAGGCCGTTCTGCGTATCGGCATCAAGGTTGGCGCTGCCTTGCTGCCCAAAGATGGAACCGATGCCGACACCTTGTTTCGCAACGCCGAAGCTGCGCTCAAGAAGGCCAAGGCGCACGGAGACCGGTATCTGCTCTACACGCCCCAGATGACGCAGGCCGTTGCCGGCCAGGTGGCGCTGGAGAACCAGTTGCGTCTGGCCCTGGAGCGCGGCGAATTTGTGCTGCACTACCAGCCCAAGGTCAACCTTGGGAGTGGTCTGATGACCAGTGCCGAAGCCTTGATCCGCTGGAACGACCCGCGTACCGGCCTGGTGCCCCCAATCCA
>JAVBYK010000002.1 GCA_030824095.1 bacterium | reverse complement strand
CCTCGACGCCTTTGTCTTCAACGACGCTGCAGCCCAACCCTTGCTGAGCGGCCTGCAAAGCGGCGCGCTGCGCTGGCTGGCCACCCAGCCCATGCGCGACGAGCTGGAGCGCGTGCTGGACTACCCGCAGATCGTCAAACGGCTGCACTACTACGAACTGCAGGCCAGTGCCGTTCTGGCCGAATTCGACGCCCATGCCCAGTTGCAACCGGTTGCTACCAAGGCACCGGTCACCTGCAAGGACGCCGACGACCAGAAGTTCATCGACCTGGCAGTGGCCCACCGTTGCCTGCTGCTGAGCAAGGATCAGGCCGTGCTCTGCATGGCAAAACGGCTTCTAGCCCTCGCAGTTGCTGCGCAAGCAGCTATAAATTGAATAGCATGAATACCACCACACCTTCCCCCGAACCCGCTGCCGAGCTTGTTACCTCCGAACAGTTCGACGAGATCGACGCCATCCTCGACGACCTGCGCACCCGTTATGACGAAACGCCACAGTGGGAGTTCTGCGAGGGCTTCATGGCCGCGCTGATCTGCTGCCGCCGGCCCATTCCCCAAAGCGAGTACCTGGACGTGCTGCTGGCCGTAGGCGACGACTCCGTCCCCCAGGTGGTGGCAGGCGAAGGCACCGCGGACGATGCGGGCGGCTCCTTTGCCGATGACGCGCAGCGCGCACGCTTTCTGCAGATCTGGGACCAGCGCTGGGCCGAGATCCTGACCGCGCTGGACACCCCCATCGAATCCCTGGACGAGGCCCACGCCTACCACCCCGAGGTCATGGACGTGCGGGGTGCCATGGCCGAGCTGAGCGAGGCCGAGCGTGCCGAGCTGCCCGACGAGGCGCTGCCCGCCTTTGGCCAGGTGTTTGCGCTGGGCTTCATGTTCGCGGTGGAAGCCTGGCCCGACGAGTGGGCCGAGCCCAGTGACAAGAAGGCCGCCAAGTGGCATGACGTGGCCCTGCAGTCCATCGTGGCGCTGACCGAGGACGACGAAGGTGAGCCCGAACTGTCGCCGTTCAGCGAAGGCGGCCCGCCCTCCATGAGCCGCGCCCGGCTGGACGCCTTTGCCGATGCAGTCTGGTCGGTGTATGACCTGCGCGAGATCTGGCGCGGCATCGGTCCACGCGTGGAAACCCTGCGCCGCGCCGACGTGCCCGGCCGCAATGACCCCTGCCATTGCGGCAGCGGCAAGAAATACAAGAAATGCCACGGCGCTTAAGGCGCCCGGCAAAAAAAGCCGCCCTTACGACCCCCCCAGTGCTGGCGGCAGAGCGTCTGCCAGAAAGTCGTACACGGCGCGGATGCGTCGGTTGGTGCGGATCTCGCGGTGCACGGCCAGCCACATCGGAAGGGCGGGAACAGGCAGCAAGCCGGCCAGCACCGGCAGCACATCGGGGTCGGTGGCGGCCATGTAGTCCGCCACAAAGCCAATGCCCAGGCCGGCACGCACCGCCTGCCACTGGGCGATGAAGTCATCGGTGCGTAGCGCAAACGCCTCCCGGGTTACGGGATAGCCCAAGGCCTGGAAGCCGCGCAGGATGGACGGGTCGGCATCATTGCCAATCAACTCGTGCTGCAGCAGGTCGGTGGGCTGGCGGATGGGGCTGCGCCGTGCCAGATAGCTGCGGTGGGCGTAGGCCCCCACGCCGACGCTGCCAATCTTTTTCGCCACCAGCGTGCCCTGTTCGGGTCGCACCATGCGCACGGCAATATCCGCCTCGCGGCGCAGCAGGTTGCTCACCTGGTTGCTGGAGACCAGCTCCACCTGGATGTCCGGCAGGGCCAGGCGCATGCGCGCCAGGATGGGCGGCAGCAACTGCACGGCCACCGGCACGCTGGCCGTGATGCGCACTGTGCCGGTGGTTTGCGACTGCGTGCCGGTCAGCGTGCGGCTGAGCTGCAGTGCGCCGGCCTCCATGGCGCGCGCCGATTCGGCCAGTTGCAGAGCGGTGGCGGTAGGCACCAGGCCGCGCCCGGTGCGCTCAAACAGCACCACGCCCCACTGGTTTTCCAGTTCGGCAATGTGTCGCCCCAGCGTCGGCTGGCTGGTCTTGAGCCGGCGTGCTGCGCCCAGCAGGCTGCCCTGGTCCAGCACGGCGAGGAAGGAGCGGATCAGACTCCAGTCAAACGGGGCTTGTACTGCGGTATTCATAAGTGAATATCTGATGTGAATATTCATGCAATTGTGTTGCATGGCGCTTGTTTCCACAATGGAGGCATCACCAAGAAGGAAACCTGCCATGTCTACCAATACTGTCCTGATTCTGGGTGCCCGCGGCCGCTTTGGCCTGGCCGCCGCCCGTGCCTTTGCCGCTGCAGGCTGGCGCGTGCTGGGCCAAATGCGCCCAGGTACTGAAACACCAGCCGATGCGTCCATTGAATGGCTGCCCACCGACTTGCACGACACCGCCGCCCTGACCCGTGCCGCGCAGGGCGCCAGCGTGGTGGTCCACGCGCTGAACCCGGCCTACACCAACGTCGCTTGGCAGACCCAGGCGCCAGCCCTGCTGGAGGCCTCCATCGCCCTGTGCCGCGCGCTGGGCGCCACACTGATGCTGCCTGGCAACATCTACAACTTTGGCGCCACCATGCCACCCGTGTTGCGCGAGGGAACACCGCAGGCCGCGCGCACCGTCAAGGGCCAGGTGCGCATCGCCATGGAGGCACGCTTGCGGGCGTCCGGCGTGCGCAGCATCGTGATCCGCGCCGGTGACTTTTTTGGCAGTGGTCGGGGCACGTGGTTTGACCTGTCGATTGCCAAGGACCTGCGCAAGGGGGTTCTGACCTACCCCGGCCCCAAAGGTGTCTCCACCAGCTGGGCCTATCTGCCGGATCTGGCGCGCACGTTCGTGGCCGTGGCTGAGCGGCGTGCCCAACTGCAGCCGTTCGAGGTGTTCCATTTTGCCGGCCATGTGCTCACCGGCCAGCGCTGGCTGGACCTGCTCCACCCCATTGCGCGGGCCCAGGGCTGGGTGCGGCCCGACGCGCCATTGCGCTGGGCCGGCATGCCCTGGGGCCTGATCCGCCTGGGTGCGTGGTTCGTGCCGACCTGGGCGGCCCTGCTGGAGATGCGCTACCTGTGGAGCACGCCGCACGCGCTCGCCAACGACAGGCTGTGTGCCCTGATCGGCACCGAGCCCTGCACGCCGCTGGCACAGGCGGTGGAGCAGTCGCTGGCGGATCTGGGTCTGCTGGGTTCTTCCGTGGTGCGCAGGCCATCGAATGCGCCCGTCGCGCCGTCGCTGGCACAGCCCGCACGCTGAGGAAGCCACCATGACAACGCATTTGCAGCGGCGCAGCGTCTTGCGCATCCTGGGCGCAGGCTCGGTCGCCACGCTGGCACCCTGGGCCCTGAGCGGCTGCGGCGCCGCCATGCCACCTGATGCCATCGAGGCCTGGCGCGGGCCTGGCGCCGAGCTGGCGGCCCAGGCCGACCCGCGGCTGTGGATACTCAGCCACGCCATCCTGGCACCGCACTCGCACAACCTGCAGTCCTGGGTGGTCGATCTGCGGCAACCAGACCATATCCTGCTGCACTGCGACCTGCAGCGCCTGCTGCCGCAGACCGATCCGCTGTCGCGTCAGATCATGATGAGCCACGGCACCTTTCTGGAGCTGCTGGACCTGGCCGCCCGCGAGCGCGGCCAGCGCGCCGACATCACGCTGTTCCCGCAGGGCGCCTTTGGCCAGACCGTGCCGGATGCGCGACCGGTGGCGTCTGTGCGCCTCACGCCCGACCCAACCGTGCAGAAGGACCCGCTGTTTGCACAGATCCTGCACCGCCACACCAACCGCAGTGCCTACGACATCACCCGCGCCGTGCCGGCTGCGGCCTGGCAGGCGATGCAGGCAGCCGCCGGACCCGCAATCCGCGTCGGCCATGCCGGCCTGGAGCAGGGTGCGGCCTTGCCGCAGCACCGGCGCATTGCGCTGGATGCCTGGCGCATCGAACTCACGGTGCCGCGCACCATCATGGAGTCGTTCCAGGTGCTGCGGGTGGGCACGGCCGAGATTGCCGCCCACCGCGATGGCCTCTCGCTGACCGACCCGCTGGTGGTGGCGCTGGAGCGCCTGGGCCTGTTTGACCGCAGCCGCGCCCCCGGCCCCGACGACTACGCCACCACCAGCCAGGTCAAGGACTTTGATGCCAAGCTGGCCAGCACGCCGGGTTTTGTATGGATGGTCAGTGCCGACAACAGCCGTGCCACGCAGGTTCAAGCCGGGCGGGCCTATGCGCGCCTGCAACTGGCCGCTACGGCCCAGGGGCTGGGCATGCAGCCCCTGCAGCAGGCCCTGCAGGAGTATGTGGAACAGCGGCAGCCCTATGCCGAAATCCACGCGCTGGCAGGTGCCACCCAGCCCGGCGAAACGGTGCAGATGTGGGCGCGTGTCGGTTACGCGCCGGAGGTCGGGCCGGCGCCGCGGCGGCGCTTGCAGGACTTTGTGGTACGCGGGTAATCAGACTGCCGGCTGCAGCAGTTCCACCAGACGCTGCAACGCGTGCTGCACAGTGGCGGCACGCACCTGGGCGCGGTCGCCGGCAAAGTGCTGCACCTCGCTGACCACACCCTGCGGTGTGGCCCAGCCCAGCCAGACCGTGCCGACCGGCTTGGCTGCACTGCCGCCAGTCGGCCCCGCCACACCGGTCACGGCCACGGTCACCTGGGCGTGTGAGTGGTCCAGCGCGCCCTGCGCCATGGCGCGCACCACGGATTCGCTGACGGCACCGTCGCGCGCAATCAGCGCGGCGTCCACGCCCAGCATCTCGGTCTTGGCCGCGTCGGAATAGGTGACGAAGCCGCGCTCCAGCCAGGCGCTGGAACCGGACAAGTCGGTGCAAGTGGCGGCGATCAGGCCGCCGGTGCAGCTCTCGGCGGTGGCCAGTTTCAGACTGCGGCTCAGAAGCAAGTCGACCAGTAGCCCCCGCCAATGCTGCGTAGAGTGCTCATTATTTGGTAGCGAATCCGAAGTGGTGTTCACGTCAAAAACCTCCACAGTGCAATGACCAGCACGGTGCAGCCGGCGGCCACCAGGTCGTCCAGCATGATGCCAAAGCCCGCCTTGCGCCAGGCGCTACGGTCGGTGGCGGGGTCGAGGTCGTGGTACAGCGCATCGGCCCAGCCCACCGGGCCGGGTTTCACCGCGTCAAAGTAGCGAAACAGGCCAAAGGCCAGTACCTGGCCGACCAGCCCGGTGGGCATGACCAGCCACAGCACGAGCCAGAAGGCCACGACCTCGTCCCAGACCACGCTGCCGGGGTCCAGCACACCCATGTCGCGCGCGGTCACGCTGCAGGCCCACCAGCCCACCGGCAGGGACACGGCGATCAGCAGCGCCCAGCGGGCGTCATTCATCCAGGGGGCCAGCGCAATGAAGGCGATCCAGGCCCACAGCGTGCCGGCGGTGCCGGGCGCAATGCGGGACAGGCCCGAGCCAAAGCCCAGCGCCAGCCAGTGCGCCGGGTGCGCCAGCAGGAAGCGCACGGTGGGGCGTGCCACGGGCGGCGGCTGGCCGGGGTCTTCGGGGAAGACAGTGACCGGGCCGGGGTAGGGTTCCATCATGGGCGGGGCATCTGGGCCAGGTAGGCCTCCAGTTGCTGGAAGGTGCCGTTGCAGCCCTGGGCCATGGAGGCGTGGCCGGCGTGGAAGGCGGCGATCTCGTCCGCGTCCGATTCATGGGGCGCCCACTCGATGCTGACATGGGTCTTGCCGCCCAAGTCTTCAAAGGTGGTGGTGGACAGGGTCTGCAGCGGCCAGGCCGCCGACATGGGATGGCGCGTCAGGCCGCCGCTGGCGTCCGAGAAGCTGACGATCATGGACAGCTTGCGCGGCGGCTCAATGGCCACAAACACCCACTTGCCCCACATCTCGAAGCCGGTGGGCGTGCGCAGGCAGTAGTGGAATTCGCCACCGGGGCGAAAGTCGTAGCGGCTGTGCGGCATGGAAAAGCCCTGCGGGCCAAACCAGGCCATCAGCGCGTCCTGGTCGGTGTAGGCCTTCCACACCCGATCCAGTGGTGCATCGACCGTGCGGCTGATGCGAAAGACGCTGTCGGGCGGGGGCGTGCGGGTGTCGGTCATGGGTGGGCTCCGGTTGGGTGGCTACTGTAGCAGCGCGCCGTTTCAGGCTTGCAGCAGCGACAGGTAGGACTCCAGCACATCCAGGTTGCCGCTCCAGCCTTGGTTCATGCTGTCGTGGGCGGCGTCGAATTGGGCGGTTTCCTCGGCGCTGGCCTCATACGCGCTCCATTCGATGGTCAGCAGCGTCTGGTCGCCCTGTTCAACCAGGGTCGTGGTGGCCTGGGTGTACAGCGGCCAGACCGGGTTCCAGGGGTTGCGGGTGACGCCGCCCTGGGGGTCGGAGAAATGCTGGAGCACGACGATGCGCCGGGGCGCCTCGATGGAGCGGATCAGCCATTGGCCCCACAGCTCCATGCCGGCTTCGGTGCGCATGCAGTAGTGGAAGGTGCCGCCTTCGCGGAAGTCCAGCGAGCTGTGCGGCATGTTGCTGCCCTTGGGGCCGAACCAGTGGGGCAGGTGCTGCGGCTGGGTGTAGACATCCCAGACCAGTTGGCGTGGGGCCTTGAGCAGGCGGGAAATGGTGAAGGGCTGGCTCATGGTGCGGTCTCCTCGGGTGGTGGTGGGGTTTGCAGGGTCAACAGGTAGTCATCCAGGCGGTCCAGGCTTTCTTCCCAGTGCTGGCGGTACTGGCCCACCCAGTCTGCCGCCTCGCGCAGTGGCTGGGCCTGCAGCTTGCAGGGGCGCCACTGGGCCTGGCGGCCCTGGGTGATCAGGCCGGCGCGCTGCAGCACTTTCAGGTGCTTGGTCACGGCCGGCGCGCTCATGGCAAAGGGCGCCGCCAACTCGCGCACCGAGCTTTCGCCCTGCGCCAGACGCGCCAGGATGGCACGGCGGGTCGGGTCGGCCAGGGCAGAAAACGTGGCACTCAGGGGGTCTTGCATGGGGTTGGTGGCTTTAATTTACCTTGTGGTTAATTAAAGGTAAAAAGGTGATCCCTGTCAACCCATTTTCGAAATTCACGCGGTGGAGGTGTGGCGCTGCCGGTTGCAGCTGCCGTGGCTGATGGCCAGGTTTTCCAGGTGACTGTTGCCGCCTTCGCTCAAGGGGCGGATGTGCTCCAGCGTGGCGTCTGCCGGAGCCACTGGCTGGCCGCAGACCCAGCAGGGCACCACGCCGTGCAGTTGGCGGGCAACGGTCTTGTAAATCTTGTCGCGGGTCAGTCCCAGTCGGCTCATGCTACGAAATGATCAAAGGATGGAAAGGTATTGGCCACCGGCTGGCCCTGTGCGTCCACCAGGCGCAGGCCCGGTTCGGCGTCGATGCGGCCAATGCGGGTAACCGGTGTGGCGCTGGCGATGCTGGCGGCCTGCACGGCGGCGCGCTGGGCTAGCGGCGCGGTAAAGACCAGCTCGTAGTCATCGCCGCCGCTGAGTACGCATTGCAGAGCCTGCTGGCGGAATGGTTGTGTGTCAAATTGGCCTTCAGCCCTCGTGGAATATGGTTTAAAAGCTATCAAACTGATAGCGATATCCGTGTCCAGCGTGGCCCCCACGCCGGAGCGTTGCAGGATGTGGCCCAGGTCGCCCAGCAGCCCGTCACTGACATCGGCCGCCGCGCTGGCGATGCCGCGCAGCGTCAGACCCAGGTCCACGCGCGGCGTCGGGCATTCCAGTCGCTGGCGCGCCGTGGCCAGCACGTCGGCGGGCAGATCGATGCGACCCTGCAGGGCTTCCAGGGCCAGCCGGGCATCGCCCAGCGTGCCGCTGACATACACATC
>JAVBYK010000522.1 GCA_030824095.1 bacterium | reverse complement strand
TCAAACGCGATCATGCCGCCGAACTGGCGCATCTGACGCTTGGCCAGGTCGTGCTGGGCAAAGCTCTTGAGGCCGGGGAAATGCACGACGGCTGTGGCCGGGTGGGCTTCCAGCAGTTCGGCCACCGTTTGCGCGCTCTGGCAGTGGCGGTCCATGCGCAGCGCCAGGGTTTTGAGGCCGCGCATCACCAGTTGCGCGTCGGGTGCCGACATCACGGCACCGGTCATGTCCTTCAGGCCTTTGAGGCGCACATGCATGGCCAGTTCGGCATCGGCAAACACGGCGGCACCGGCGGTCAGGTCGCCGTGGCCACCCAGGTATTTGGTCATGGAATGCACCGATACATCGGCACCCAGGAGCAGCGGCTGCTGCAGATAGGGCGTGCAGTAGGTGTTGTCCACCACCAGCTTGGCGCCACCGGCGTGGGCGATCTCGGCCACGGCGGCAATGTCGACCAGGCGCATGTTCGGGTTGGCCGGGGTCTCGCAATAGACCACCTTGGTCCTGGGGCCCATGGCCTTCGCCACTTCTTCCGGGCGGGTCATGTCCACATGGCGCACGGTTACGCCAAAGCGGGTCAGGCCGTGGTTCATGAAGGCAAACGTGCAGCCGTACAGCGTCATGTCGGCCAGCACCTCGTCACCCTGCTCCAGCAGCGTCCACAGCGTGGCGGTGATGGCGCCCATGCCGGAGCCGAATACCACCGCACTGGCGCCCTGCTCCAGGCTGGTCAGGCGTGCCTCCAGCAAGGCCAGCGTGGGGTTGGCAATGCGGCTGTAGAAGTAGCCCGGCTCGGTGCCGGCAAAGCAGCGCGCGCCATAGGCCACATCGGGGAAGGCGAAGGTGGACGTGGCATAGGTGGGCGGCACCAGCGCGCCAAAGTGGTCCGCCGGGTTGTAACCCCAGTGGATGGCGCGGGTGCTGAAGCCGCCAGGCTGGGGTTTGGCGGCGGCGGGGATCGAGTCCAAAGGCAGGTCGTTGGGTTTCATGGCGTTGTCTCCTCAATATTTGTGATGTGGGAGAATTTTTGTGCAGGTCAGTCGGAAAAAATTCGTTCAAAACTGCAACCCATGACCATAATTTGGATGAATTTCTGCAAATTTCATTGATTCAAGGCAAAAACAACCCATGAAACCCTTTGACGCCACCGACCAGGCCATCCTGCTGGCCCTGCAGCGCGACGCGCGCCAGACCATGGCCGAACTGGCCGAGCACGTGTCACTCTCCCAGTCGCCATGCTGGCGCCGGGTGCGGCAGTTGGAAGAGGCCGGTGTCATCGCCGGCTACCAGGCCCGGCTGAGCCGCAAGCAACTGGGCTATGGCGTGACCGGTTTCATCCACCTGCAGATGGAAAATCACACGGCCGAGATCGCCGCCGCCTTCGAGCGCGAAGTGGTGGCCCTGCCCCAGGTGGTGGCCTGCCACAACCTGTCGGGGCACTACGACTACCTGATCGAGGCCATTGCCACCGACCTGGAAGCCTTCTCCACACTGGTGCGCAACAAGATCCGCTGCCTGCCGGGTGTGAAGGAAATTGCCACCAGCTTCTCGCTGAAGGAAGTGAAGGCGGCGGGGAGTTTGCCGGTGGGGGGATAAGCCCACCCAACACGCGCCTACTTACAATGCAGGCCACTTTGCCGGCCTTGCGCCGGTGCCAGAAAGACGACGAATGAGTTCCCAACTACCTCCCTCCGATTCACCCGCCCTGCCCGCCACCGACGGAGAAGCGCCCGCCAAGCCCTTCATGCGCACCATCAAGAGCTTCGTGAAGCGTGCCGGGCGCACCACCACCGGCCAGGCCAAGGCGTTTGAGGAACTGGGGCCTAAGTTCCTGGTTCCCTACCAGCAAAGTGCTATCGATTTCGAAGCACTCTATGCAGATTCCACGAGGGCTACAGGCCAAAATTACTCCAAACCATTTCCGCTGGTGCTGGAAATCGGCTTTGGCATGGGTGAGGCCACGGCGCACATTGCCGGCGTGCTGCCGGACACGCGCTTCCTGTGCTGCGAGGTGCACGAGCCCGGAGTCGGCGCCCTGCTCAAACGCATTGGCGAACAGAACATCAGCAACATCCGCATCTGCGCGCATGACGCGGTGGAGGTCATCGACCACATGCTGCCCGAGCAAAGCCTGGACGGTGTGCACATCTTCTTCCCCGACCCCTGGCACAAGACCAAGCACAACAAGCGCCGCCTGATCCAGTCGCCGTTGATCGCCAAGCTGGCGCGACGGCTCAAGGTGGGCGGCTACCTGCACTGCGCCACCGACTGGGAGCCCTACGCCCAGCAGATCCTGGAAGTGCTCACGGCCGAGCCGCTGCTGAAGAACCGTGCGCTGGCCATCCACCCCGAGCTGAACGGCTACGCACCCAAGCCGCACTACCGCCCGCTCACGAAATTCGAGAACCGCGGCATCAAGCTCGGCCACGGCGTGTGGGATGTGGTGTTTGAGCGCATCTGACGGGCGGGAATGAGCCTGTACCGGCCCAACCCGCCGCCGGCCCGCGATGGCGTGGGGCCGAGTTGCGTGGTGCTGGCGCCAGGCCCCTGGGCCACCATGCTGGAATTTCTGGTGCAGCGCTTTGCCGGTGTGCCGGCCAGCGTGTGGACGCAGCGCCTGACGGACGGCGATGTGGTGGACGACCATGGCCAGGTCATCACCACCCAGACACCGTTTGAGGCCGGGCGGCGCCTGTACTACTACCGCGCGCTACTCGTCGAGCCGCGTATTCCATTCGAGGCCGTGGTGCTGTGGCAGGACGAGCACCTGCTGGTCGTGGACAAGCCGCATTTTTTGCCGGTCGTGCCCTCGGGCAAATACCTGCAGGAAACGGTGCTGATCCGCCTGAAAAATGCGCTGGGGCTGGACGCCCTCTCCCCCATCCACCGCATCGACCGCGACACCGCCGGGCTGGTGCTGTTTTCCAAACAGGTGGCCAGTCGCGGCGCCTACCAGAACCTGTTCCGCGCGCGTCAGGTGGACAAGACCTACGAGTGCATTGCACCGTGGAACCCCGACCTGCCCTGGCCGCTCACACGCGAAAGCCGCATTGCCCCGGCCACGCACTTCATGCAGCAGACCGAGGTTCCGGGCACGCCCAATGCCCTGACCCACATCACCCCGCTGGAGGTGCACGGTGCGTGGGCGCGCTATGCGCTCAAGCCGGTGAGTGGCCAGCGCCACCAACTGCGCGTGCACATGGCTGCACTGGGGCTGCCCATCCGGTTTGACGGCATCTATCCCACCCTGACCCCCGAGGGCAGTGCCGACTACGCCCAGCCACTGCAGTTGCTGGCCAAATCCATCGCCTTTACCAACCCCATGACGGGCCAGCCCATGGCCTTTGAAAGCACGCGCAGCCTGCTGCCACTGCCTTAAGAAAAATAGCAGTGACATTTCACTGCGGCAGGACCACAATGCAATGGCAGCCGGTATCCGCCGACCGAATCTGTCAGGAGAGCGCGCCATGTTTCGCCTTCACTCCGCCACGATTGCCCAGCGCCTGGGCCTGTTGATTGCGTGTTCGATTGGTGGCATCGCCCTGCTATCGGCCATCTTCCTATGGACCGAACGCACGCAGATTCTGGAGGAACGCCAGCTCGGCGTGCGCCAGACGGTGGAGAGCGCCCACAGTCTGATCACCCACTTCCACGGCCAGGCAGCCGCCGGCAAGATGCCCGAGGACGAAGCCAAGCAGCGCGCGCTGGCGGCCCTCAAATCCATGCGCTACAGCGGCTCCGAATACTTCTGGGTCAACGACATGACACCCAAGATGGTGATGCACCCGATCCGCCCCGAACTGGATGGCAAGGACCTGTCCGACAACAAGGACCCCACCGGCCTGCAACTGTTCAAGGAATTCGTCAAGACCGTCAAGGCCAGTGGTGCCGGTTTCGTGATGTACATGTGGCCCAAACCCGGCAGCGAGAAACCGGTGCAAAAGGTGTCCTACGTCAAGGGCTTCGAGCCGTGGGGCTGGATTGTGGGCTCGGGCGTGTATGTGGACTCCGTGGACTCGTCCATCGCCCAGCGCGTGATCCGGGCCGGACTGGGCACATTGCTGCTGGCCGGCATTCTGCTGGCCTTGAGCGTGCTCATCACCCGCAGCGTGCTGCGCCAGCTCGGCGGTGAGCCGGGTGAGGCCGCCGATATCACGCACCGCATCGCCACCGGAGACCTGACGGTGGACATCCGGCTCAAGCCCAACGACACCACCAGCCTGCTACACGCCATCCAGTCCATGCGCGACAGCTTCTCCCACATCGTTGGCCAGGTCCGCGCCGGCTCCGAAGGCGTGGCCACGGCCAGCGCCGAAATCGCCCAAGGCAACAACGACTTGTCGGCCCGCACCGAGCACCAGGCCAGCGCGCTCGAAGAAACCGCGGCTTCGATGAGCGAACTGGGCTCCACCGTGAAGCAGAACGCCGACAGTGCCCGCCAGGCCAACCAGTTGGCGCAAAGCGCATCTGCCGTGGCGATGAAAGGCGGCCAGGTGGTGGGCGAGGTGGTGGAGACCATGAAAGGCATCAATGAGGCCTCGCGCAAGATTGCGGACATCATCAGTGTGATTGATGGCATTGCGTTCCAGACCAATATCCTGGCGCTCAATGCTGCGGTGGAAGCGGCACGTGCCGGTGAACAGGGTCGTGGCTTTGCCGTGGTGGCGTCCGAAGTGCGGGCGCTGGCCGGGCGCTCCGCCGCGGCGGCCAAGGAAATCAAGACGCTGATTGACACCAGCGTGGGCCGCGTGGAACACGGCACGGCGCTGGTCGATCAGGCCGGCACCACCATGGGCGAGGTGGTGGCCTCCATCAAGCGCGTAACCGACATCATGGGAGAGATCAGCGCGGCCAGCAACGCGCAGTCACTGGGTGTGGCCGAGGTGGGCGACGCGGTCACCCAGATGGACCAGGCCACGCAGCAAAACGCGGCGCTGGTCGAGGAAATGGCGGCTGCGGCCAGCAGCCTCAAGAGTCAGGCGCAGGAACTGGTGCAGGTGGTCTCGGTTTTCACGCTGCGGTCTTCATGACCATTGCACCTTGCCACTGACGCCATACCAGGCGTCCACCTTGGAGCTGACCTCCCCCTCAATGCGGGCGCGCCGGATCTTCATGGTGGGGGTCAGGAAGCCGTTTTCTATGGTCCAGGGCTGTTGCGCGATCACGATCATCTGCAATTTTTCGTGGTTGACCAGATGCGAGTTGACGTCGCCCAGCAACTTGGTCAGTTCGGCCTCGACTTCCTTGCGGAATGCCGGGTCCTTCTGCTTGGGTCGCACTTCTTCACTGAGCACCACCATGGCATAGGCCGCAGGCTGCCCCAGGCCGGAGACCATGCTCATCTCGACCAGCGGGTGGGCGTTCAGGCTGTTCTCGATCGGTGCGGGCGCCACGTACTCGCCCTTGGAAGTCTTGAACAGTTCCTTGACCCGGCCGGTGATCTTGAGCAGGCCATCGGCGCGGCGCTCGCCCCGGTCACCAGTGCGGAAGAATCCGTCGGCGGTGAACACTTCGGCGTCCAGATCGGGGCGCTTGTAGTAGCCCACCAGTTGGCCGGGTGACTTGATCAGGATTTCGCCTTCGTCGCTGATGCGCACCTGCACACCGGGCAGGGGCACGCCCACGCAGCCGGGTGCATTGATCTCGGGCGTGGAGTTGTGCGAGTAGGCAAAGTCCTCCGACATCGCATAGCCTTCAATCAGGTTCAGCCCCAGATTGCGGTACCAGGTGATCAACTCGGCGGGAATGGGCGCGGAGCCGCTACCGGCCAGCAAGGCCTGGTCCAGCCCCAGGTTCTTGAGCACCTTGCGCTTGACGATGCCACTGAGAATCGGAATCTTGAACAGGCGCTCCAGCTTCTTGGGCGGCATCTTGGCAAACACGCCGTGCTGGAACTTGAGCCACAGACGCGGCACCGAGATGAAGGTGGTGGGGCGTGCGCGGTTCAAGTCCTGCACAAAGGTGTCCAGCGACTCGGCAAAGAAGACATGGGTCTTGCCATCGACCATGGACATGCACTCCACCCAAGCCCGCTCGAACACGTGGGCCAGTGGCAGGTAGGACAGGATGCGGTTTTCATCCAGATCGCCGATGCGCGACTTGATGTCCTTGGCAATGTTTTCTGCGACCTTGGTGATGCGCTCAAAGCTGTGCATCACGCCCTTAGGCGTGCCGGTGGAGCCGGAGGTGTAGAGCAGGATGGCGATGTCGGTGCCGGCACGGGCCACGCGGCCGGTCAGCGGCGCAGTGCGGGCCACGATGTCGTCCCACTTCTCGTACCCGGTCTTGGGTGCCAGCGGGAAAGCAACGCAAGGCAGCGTGGCGGGTACACCGGGCTTCTGCGCGTCCCAGGTGTCAAGCTTGCCCACAAACAGCAGGCTGGCACCACTGTGCTCCAGTACATAGCCAATGGTCTCGGCGGTTTCGGTGGGGAAGATGGCAACCGTGGTGCAGCCGGCCATCCAGATGGCCAGTTCGGCCATGAAGAAATGGGCGCAGTTCTTGGACAGCAGAGCCACCCGGGCACCCGGCTCCAGCTTCAGCGACTTGAGGTGCGCCGCCATGCGCCGGGACTGGTCCAGCGTTTGCTGCCAGGTGTAATCCACGACCTGCCCGCCACCAATGGGTTGGGTCATGTAGACCCGGTCCGCCAGCTTGGCTTCGTGGTCAAAGATGTAGTCCAGAATCAGTTTATTTTTGGCCACTGCGGGTCTCCTCTTGTATGGAAACCGGAGAATACCGCAGCAGTGGCAAAAACACGTAGGGGAAAGTCCCCAATGCAACAAACTCAGGATTTAATTTCGGCGGCCGTAATCTGGTATTTGAACAGGTCTGGATCGTAGGAGTCCAGACGCCCACCGGCATTCTCGGCCGTGGGGTACATGAAAAAGCCCAGCTTGGCGCCCTTGGACTGCGGCAACACCACGTCGTGGGCCATGTTGTAGGCAATCCAGTTGCCCTCCCAGCCACCAAACAGGTGCTTGTTGACAGGCACGATCAGCGGGTCGGCGGCCGACTTGATCCACTCTGGTTTTTCCTGGCGCATGACCTTGGTCACATCGGCCGGGTCCATGGCCACCCAGCCATAACCGGCCAGATAGACCTCGGCACGGCAGTGCTGCGCACCCTTGAGGTTGGCCGGGTTGCCACCCAGCTCGCGGTAGCCAAAGGCGCTGGGGGCCACGCGCAGGCCATAGACGTCGCGTGCGGGAATGCCCACCGAGCGGCACAGGCCGACGAACAGGGCATTCAGGTCGGCGCACTTGCCACCCAGGTTGCCGGTTTCCAGCATGGTGGCGATGTCACCCGCGCCGCAGCCGCGCACCTTGGGCTCGCGGAAGGTGTTGGTCACCACCCAGTTGTAAATGCGCTGGGCCTTTTCCACATCGGTCTTGGCGCCGCGCGTGGCTGCCAGCGCGGTCTTGCGCACCAGGCCGTCGGTGGGTAGCAGTTCGGTGGGGCGGGTCCAGAATTTCAGCGTGGCGGCATCCTCGGCGGGGGCCGTCTTGTGGGCCCAGTCCAGGGCCCGGTTCTGGGTGCGCACCTGCGTGGTCAGCTCGACAAAGGGCTTGGCCTGGTCGGCGGCAAACTCCACGTAGAGCATGCGCGCGCCATAGCGGTCATCGTCTTCCAGACGGGCCGTGCCGTTGCTGGCGTAGCTGCTGACCAGGGACTGTTGCCAGTCGGTGTTGACCGAGGGGATGGGCAGCCACAGGCGGGTCACGCCCTGGGGCTTCTGGATATCGACGCGGGTGGTCAGGTCAAAGGTGCGCCAGGTGCCGGGCTCGGGGCTGAACCGGCGCTGGGTGGGCGCCTGCGTTTGTGCAAAATTGATAGCAGGAAGTGCAGTCGTGGCGAGGGC
>JAVBYK010000367.1 GCA_030824095.1 bacterium | reverse complement strand
TATGCCATCCCTGAGTTGTATGGCAACTTCATCAAGAACCTGCGCGAGCGCGTTCCCAATTCGGACAAGGCCATCTGGTCGGTCCATTGCCATAACGATCTGGGCATGGCCGTGGCCAACTCCCTGGCCGGTGTGAAGATTGGTGGTGCGCGGCAGATCGAGTGCACCATCAACGGCCTGGGTGAGCGCGCCGGCAATTGCAGCCTGGAAGAGGTTGTCATGGCCGTGAAGACCCGCAAGGACTACTTTGGCCTGGAGCTGGGTATCGATACCCGCCACATTCTGGCGGCCAGCCGTATGGTCAGTCAAACCACCGGTTTCGTGGTGCAGCCAAACAAGGCGGTGGTGGGAGCCAATGCTTTTGCGCACGCCTCCGGCATTCACCAGGATGGCGTGTTGAAAGCACGTGACACCTACGAAATCATGCGCGCCGAGGACGTGGGCTGGACGGCCAACAAGATCGTTCTGGGCAAACTCAGCGGCCGCAATGCGTTCAAGCAGCGCCTGCAGGAGCTTGGCGTGCAACTGGAAAGCGAAGGAGACATCAACGCTGCCTTTGCGCGTTTCAAGGAGTTGGCTGATCGCAAGAGCGAAATTTTTGACGAAGACATCCTCGCGCTTGTGAGCGACGAGAGCATGACGCACGTCAAGGAGCAGTATGGTTTCGTGTCGCTGTCGCAGCGCAGCGAAACCGGAGAGCATCCTACAGCCAGCATCGTGTTCACGGTGGACGGCAAAGAGGTTCAGGGAGCGTCCGAGGGCAATGGGCCTGTGGACGCATCGCTCAAGGCCATTGAGTCTCATGTGAAGAGCGGCGCCGAAATGGTTTTGTATTCCGTGAATGCCATCAGTGGTTCCACGGAGAGCCAGGGAGAGGTCACGGTTCGACTGCAAAACAGCGGGCGCGTCGTCAATGGCGTGGGCTCTGATCCGGACATCGTGGTGGCTTCTGCCAAGGCTTACCTCAGTGCGCTCAACAAACTCCACAGCAAGGCGGACCGGGTGGCTGCTCAGGGTTAACCCCGGAGTTTGGCCGTATTGGCCATTTATTTCTTGAAGTTTGTCGCGCAAGTAGTTGATCTTGCGCGACTTTTTTGTTTACACTGGTGCCTGCAGGCATTTGCATTGGCTGGCTTTTCGCTCAATTTGCTCCGCCCTCGGGATACACCATGAAACGTTTTTTCGCCCAAATTGGCATCATTGCCGTTTTTTCCTCGTTGATTTTGGCGCCCGTGTATGCGCAAGCTGCCCGCCATCCATCTGCCAGTGAAAAACTGCATGGCAAGAAAACTGCGGCGAAAGCAAAAAATGCCAGAAAACAGGCCGCTCCCCGGGTCGTTGCAGCACCCAAACCGCCGTCGTTTGGTCAACTGGCGGGCTTGCACGGTGCACATGATGCGTTGGACCTGAAGTCCAGCGTGGCGTTTGTCGTGGATCAGGATACCCAGGAGGTTCTGTTCCGTAAGAACGAGCTGGCTGTTTTGCCCATTGCCTCCATCACCAAATTGATGACCGGCCTGCTGATCAGTGAGTCCAAGCTGCCGATGGACGAGATGATCACTATCACCCAGGACGATGTGGATATGGAAAAGGGCAGTTCCTCCCGTCTGCGGGTGGGTTCCGAACTGAGCCGGGGTGAGTTGCTGCACTTGGCGCTGATGTCCAGTGAGAACCGCGCAGCCAATGCGTTGGGGCGCAGCTATCCTGGCGGCTTGCCAGTGTTCGTCAATCTGATGAACGCACGTGCCAAGATGCTGGGCATGATGGACACCAGCTATGTGGAGCCAACCGGGCTGTCCAGCAAAAACCAGTCCAGTGCTCGTGATCTTGCCACTTTGGTCAACTTTGCCTATGGCGATCCGGTCCTGCGGGAATTGTCCACGTCCACTGGCCATCAAGTCGCGGTGGGGCACCGCACACTGCAGTACAACAACACCAATCGCCTGGTGAAGAATCCTTCGTGGGAGATAGGCCTGCAAAAGACCGGATACATCTCCGAGGCTGGTCAATGCCTGGTGATGCAGGCCAAGGTTGCTGGACGCAAGCTCATCATGGTGTTCCTGGATTCGGCTGGCAAATTCAGCCGCCTGGCGGACGCAGAACGTGTGAAGCGATGGGTAGAGTCCATTCCTGCACCAGTTACCAAGACTTTGCCCCTGGCCAGCGTAGTATCTGACCAGAAGATTGTCACCAACTGATAGGCGGCTGGCGCTACCGCGCAGCGTTCGAGTGATGCCCCAGGGTCCTGGATATTTGCCGGGCCGTTTCTTTCAGTTTGGGTAGCCAGCTGTCTTCCATGCGTCCGGATGGGGCGGATATGGAAAGTCCCGCAACCAGCTTTTCCTGATCGTCGTAGACGCCAGCGGCCATGCAGCGCACACCCAACTCCAGCTCTTCGTTGTCGGTGGCCTGGCCGTACTGTCGGACCTTGGACAACTCTCGCTCCAGGCTTTCAATTTCAGTGATGCTGTTCTTGGTATGGCCTAGCAAACCCGTGCGGGCTGCGTAGGCGCGGACGCGCTGGGGATCATCGGCGGCTAAAAACAGCTTGCCGACGGAGGTCAAGTGCAGGGGCGCCCGTCCACCAATGGCGCGAACCACCTGCATGCCGGATCGTTCACTGAACGCGCGCTCGATGTACACGATTTCGTCGCCCTGACGCACGCTCAAGCTGACTGGCTGCTGGGTGTGTTTGTGCAACTCGCGCATGGGGGCCACGGCCGCATCGCGCACATTCAGACGGCCCTTAACCAGATTTCCCAATTCCAGTAGGCGCATGCCCAGGCGGTAGCTTCCCGGTTGGGTCCGATCGACAAACCGGCCAGTCGCCAGGTCATTGAGAATGCGGTGCGCGGTGGACGGGTGCAGCCCCGCTTTTTCGCTGATGTCCTTGAGACTCATCGATTCTTCCCGGGAGGCCAGTACGTCGATCAGCGTGAACATGCGCTCGATGACCTGCACGGTTGGCTTGCTGTGAATGTCGGGAATGTGTTTGGTCATGGTTCTGATGGAATGCTTTATATTAGTTTGTTGTGTCGGACGATATCCCTTGAGGCATGGCGTCTTGCTCAATCCACTCCCCGTTGACCAGGATCTGCATGGGAGCGAAGCGCGCCTTGTAGCTCATCTTGGGACTGTCTTGAATCCAGTAGCCCAAGTAGACGTAGGCCAAACCCAGGCGTCGGGCCTGTTGGATCTGCCACAGTACATTGAAAGTGCCGAAGCTGGCCGCGTCATCAGGTTCGAAAAACGTGTAGACGGCGGAAAGCCCATCATCGATCACATCCAGAATGGACACCATCCGCAGTGCACCGACAGAGCCGTCTGTAGTGGCCTCACGAAACTCCACCAAACGCGAATTGACGCGACTCTGCAGCAAAAACTGGGTGTACTGATCCACGCTGTCCTCATCCATGCCACCACCTGCGTGCCGGCTGTTCTGGTAGCGCAAGTACAGGGCATAGTGTTCCGGGTCAAAGCCTAGTCTGAGCACGCGTGCGGAGAGAGTCTGGTGCCGCTTCCAGGCACGACGCTGGCTCCGGTTCGGTTTGAAGCCATCAGCCACCACCCGCAGTGGCGTGCAAGCCTGGCAACCATCGCAATAGGGGCGGTAGGTGAACATGCCGCTGCGGCGAAAGCCCTTGCCAACCAGCTCGGAGTAGGTGGAGTTGTTGATCAGATGGCTGGGCGTGGCGACCTGTGACCGTGCCAGCCGGTTGGGCAGGTAGCTGCATTCATACGGTGCAGTTGCATAGAACTGCAGTGTTTGCAAAGGGAAGTCTTTAAGGTCTGTCACGGAGAGAGTATCAGGCAGACAAAATGTGATTCCAGTATAGGGGGCTGAAGCGCCATTCGACCGCTGGCGCACTTCTGGCGCTCTGTATATGTTCCAAAAAGGTCTTGCGCGGCACCTCGGCAGCACCCAAAGAGGCCAGATGGGCGGTGTTTTGCTGACAATCGATGTGGAATATGGCGTTTTGCCGGCAAAAACACACCAGAGCCGCCAGTGCGATTTTGGACGCATCCGATTGGCGGGAGAACATGGACTCCCCAAACACCGCACGTCCCAGCGCCACGCAATACAGACCACCTGCCAGTTTGCCGTCGATCCAGGTTTCCACACTGTGTGCATTGCCGGCCTGGTGCAGGTGTGTATAGGCCTGCACCATGTCTGGCAGGATCCAGGTTCCGGGTTGACCTTGCCGGGGTGTATAGGCACAGGCTGTGATGACGTCTGAAAATGCGGTGTCGATCCGCACCTCGCAGCGGGCATCCGCCACAAAGCGCACCAGTGTCTGGCGCAGAGAGCGACGCACGCGGAAATTGGCTACGGTGAGCACCATGCGCGGGTCTGGGCTCCACCACAGGATAGGCTGCCCTTCGCTGAACCACGGGAAGATGCCATGGCTGTAGGCGTCGCGCAGCGTGCGCACGGACAGATCCCCGCCGGCTGCCAGAAGCCCTGGAGCTTCGGATTTTGGCCCCCAGGCACGCTCCACTGGTGGAAACGCGCTGCCTGGTTCCAGCCAGGGCAGCGGTGGTGGGGATTTCGTCATGGGGATGGTGAACGCTGGTGATGGAAGACAAATATATTACCGCGCCCAAAAGTCACCGCCCCGAGCGGTTAGAATACTAGTTGTCGGGGCGTAGCGCAGCCTGGTAGCGCATCTGGTTTGGGACCAGAGGGTCGAAGGTTCGAATCCTTTCGCCCCGACCATTCATTCAAAACTACAAAGGCCCGCGAAGGGCCTTTGTGCTTTGTGCCCGTAGCTCAGTCGGATAGAGCATCAGCCTTCTAAGCTGAGGGTCGGGGGTTCGATCCCCTCCGGGCACGCCACTTCCCCTACTTTTTCAGCGCCGCTTTCCAGTCACGGAAGACATCCAGGTCCACGCCATCCGGGTAGTTCAGCAGGCCCGGCGCAAACCCCTTTTTGCCCTTTTCACCATACTGCCAGATGATGGCCTTGGTCTTGCGGTCAATCACCACCACGCGGTCATTGAGGTCGTCAACCACCAGGATGTCCCCGGTCTCGGGCAATTCACGGGCGATGGAGGAGTGGTCCAGCATGCCTTCCCCTTCCTTGACGAAGTATTCCCAGGTGATCTTGCGGGTCATCGGATCAAAGATCACCACACGTCCTGGTTTCCAGAAGTCTGCCACGATGATCTGCTTGCCATCGACCGTGGGAAATGCGTCCGATGGGTAACGGATGTTGGGCGCCTTCACGCTCCAGACCACCTTGCTGTCGCGGGTGATGCGCGATATCCAGGCATCGCTGATTTCGGTCACCAGAATATCGCCGTTCTCCATCGGCGTTGCGCCGTTGGGGTGCCCCAATTGCGACGGTGGATTGTGCTTGCACTTGCCCGGTGTGCCCCACTGGGTGGTGACGGCGTTGGTTTTTGGGTCAATGATCACGACCCGGCAGTTGCGGATGTCGGCCGTGATGAATTGCCCATCCGCCAGCAGGTGGGCGTCGTCCGGGTAGTTCAGCAGGCCGGCACCGCTACCGCGGTGGTCGGGCATTCCATAGGTCCAGGTCAACTCGCGTTTCTCGTAATCGACAATGTGCACGTCAAAGTTGTCTTCCTCGCTGACCGCCAGTTGCTTGCCGTCGGCTGAAAAATTGACGTCCTCATTGCCCCGGTAGACCTTGAGATTGGGCGATGGAAACTCCCAGAGGATGGTCTTGTCCGGTGCGATTTCTATCAGGCGGTTGTTGCGCCGGTCGGCAATCATGATGGGGTAGGGCAGTGGCTTGCCCCAGGACGGAACCGCCTTTGAGCGGCTGCCGGTGACGGGGGGGATTGGGGGCAGCTTGGCACCGCTGGACACCATGCCTGCACCGGTCATTTCGGGAGTGACCGTGACCTCCACCCCCTTCGTCTGGACTTCCTTGGTATTTTTGACCGCGACGGGCGAGGCGATACCGGCTATTGGCAGCAGCAGGAGCAATGCCATGCTGGCAATTTGTGTGCGAGTCGCTGGGATGGGGGGCAAGGTGGTCGGGATGCGCATGTCGGATTCCTGAAGTTTGTTTCGCGTGCTGCAACAAAGCACTGGCAGCATTGTTCCGTGGGGCGCCGCCGCCAACCTTGACTTGACGCAAGAGTGGGCGGATCGGCCCGCAGGCGCGCGTTTTTT
This sequence comes from bacterium, assembly GCA_030824095.1. Classification (GTDB taxonomy): domain Bacteria; phylum Pseudomonadota; class Gammaproteobacteria; order Burkholderiales; family Burkholderiaceae_C; genus Allorhodoferax. The sequence continues at coordinate 1,748 of JAVBYK010000367.1, read as the reverse complement.
GTTACCGACTTTCCAGCACCACGCGGAGATTCACGGGTTGCACGGCACGCGCATTGTCGGCAAAGCGCTGGCGGTAGCGCGCCAGCTGGGCGCCGGACAGCTCCAGCGGCTGTTTCATTACCAGCCAGTCAACGCCTTCTGTGCAGGGTGGTGCCGTGAGGGACCCTGTGTACCGGTAGTAGCCGCGTGCTGCTGGCAGCAAGGCGCTTGCATCCACGCGAACACCGGCCGGGCTGTGGTCACCATCCGCCCGGGTCGGAATCAGCGGCAGGAGCGTGTTCAGCAGTGCATTCTCCGCGCCGATGCGAAACAGCACGACCACCGCCAACAACTGCCCGGACGCACTCTTGTGCAGCAGGTGCGCGGCCATGGGGAATTCCTCGCCGGCAATCCTGTCGCCGCCGGGCGTATGAAAGTGGAACTGCTGCAGCGTGTAGCGCTCGCGGCCTATGTGCAGGGTCTGCCCCGGCGCAAAGCGCACGCGGACCGTGTGACCATCGTCCGCAATGCGCAGGGGGGCACTCTGGTAGCGAAATTCCAGCGGAGGCAGGGGGCGCTGGGAAGTGGCCTGGATGTCAATTGGGGATTGCCGGCGGCCGCTTTCACACAGGTTGGCCCCGGCAGCGGCGGTGCTGACCACGCAGCCGAGAACCAGCAAGAGATGTTTTCCGGATGTCATGCGGCATTTCCCCCGATGGCGTGCATCGGTTCAGGTGATGGAAAGGGTCTGGACACCGGTCTGTAGTTGCAACCAGCGGGCGATGGCTGCTTGCAGTTGTCCGGCGTTGCCGGTGGTACCAAAGACCGTGGAGGTGGCTGGTGCAAGCTGCGCACCTTCCGGGGCTAGCCAGGAGCGGGCCTCCAGCAAGCGGCGGGTTTGCCGGGCGACGGGGGCACCGCCCTCCAAAAAAACTACTGCTTGGCCGACGTTGGCGCGCAGCACATCATTGGCGAACGGGTAGTGTGTGCACCCCAGTACCAAGGTGTCCATCTCATCGGATTTTGAGCCAAATTGGCCCATAGCCCTCGTGAAATATGCGCAGAGTGCTTCTGTTTTTATAGCGTCGTCGCGCTCGATGGCGTCCGCCAGGCCGTCACACGGTTGCAAAACAAAGTGCGCCTGGTCCTGCAGGGATGCCAGCAGGGCTCGGAATTTCTCGCTGTTGAGCGTGCCCCGGGTGGCGAGCACGCCGATGTGTTTGGTTTGGCTGCTGGCGGCGGCGGGTTTGAGCGCCGGCTCGATCCCCACAATGGGAAGATCGGGAAAATCCAGACGTAAACGCTGGATGGCCGCCGCCGTGGCGGTATTGCAGGCGACCACCAGGGCCTTGATGGCGTGTTGGTTCACCAAGTGGCGGGCAATGGCGTGCGAGCGGGCAATGACGTGGGTATCGTCCCGCTCGCCATACGGTGCGTGGCCATTGTCGGCCACATACACAAAACGTTCGCCAGGCAGCTCGGCGTGCAAGGCCCGCAGCACGCTCAAGCCCCCCACGCCGCTGTCAAACACGCCGATCGCGTCCAGGCACCGTGCAGCTCCGGCGGCAGACATGCCCAGCGTAGCCTTGGTCAACAAGGGTTTAGGCCGATGTCACCGGGATGTTCTTGAACTCGCCCGTGGCAATTTTCTTTTGCCATTCAGCAGGTCCGGTGATGTGGGCGCTGGTTCCACCCGAATCCACCGCCACGGTGACCGGCATGTCAACCACGTCGAACTCATAGATGGCTTCCATGCCCAGATCGGCAAA
>JAVBYK010000496.1 GCA_030824095.1 bacterium | reverse complement strand
TGCTCCAGGTTGTTGACGTTAAACGCCGGAATGCCGTAGCCATTGGCGGCGGCATGGTCGAGCAGTTCGCGCATGGAAACGAGAGCCATGATGATGTCCTTGAAGAAGTTGGTAACCGGTTTGTAACTGGCAGCAATTTTAGCGCCCAGGCTTGCAGCAGGCTGAATCTGCACAGCTTGCGCATTTAAGGCCTGATTAATGTCAAGGGATCAGCATAGGGACCTTTCCTGCAAAGCACAAACACCCCATGAAGCCCCTGATCCCCTTGCTCGCCAGCCTGCTGGTACTGCTGCCAGCTATCGGGTTCGCACAAACCGGCCCCTCCGCGAAGACGGCCCCAGCCCCCGCCGCGGCGTCCTCCGGCTATGCCCGCACAGCGGGCGGCACCATCTGCACCACGGCCCCTCGCACCGAATGGTTCCCCGAGGATGAGATGCGGCTGCTGGCGCAGCACCGGGGCTACCGCATCAAGACGTTCAAGGTGGCCAACAACAGCTGCTACGAGGTCTACGGCTTTGACCGCCATGGCCGCATCGTCGAGGCCTATTTCAACCCGGTCACCACGCGCCTGGTGCGCGAGAACATTGCCCGTTGAAGGCTTTATTCCACGCGGCAGATTTTCAGCATATTGGTTCCGCCAGGCGCGCCCATGGGCTCACCGCAGGTGATGGCATAGACGTCGCCGGCCTGCACGATGCCGCGGGACTTCAGATGGCTTTCCGCCTCACGCAGCGCGGTATCGCGATCCGCACTGGTGTCCACAAAGAGGGGGCGCACATTACGGTACAGCGCCATCTTGCGCTGCGTAACCACCTTCGAGGTCAGCGCATAAATCGGCACCCGAATCAGGTGCCGGCTCATCCACAGCGCAGTGGAGCCGCTGTCCGTCATTGCCACAATCGCCTTGGCGCCCAGGTGGTGGGCCGTGAACAAGGCGCCCATGGCGATGCTCTGGTCGATGCGCTGGAAAGTCTTTCCGGTGAAGTCGGCTTCCAACTCGAAGTCTTCATGGCCTTCTGCCGCATGGCAGATCTTGGCCATTTCCACAATCGTTTCCAGCGGGTATTTGCCGGCGGCGGTTTCGGCGGACAGCATCACGGCGTCGGTGCCATCGAGCACGGCGTTGGCCACGTCGCTGACCTCGGCGCGGGTCGGCACCGGGTTGGTGATCATGGATTCCATCATCTGGGTGGCGGTGATGACCACGCGGTCATGCTCGCGGGCCAGCTTGATCATGCGCTTTTGCAGGCCCGGCACGATGGCGTTGCCCACCTCCACCGCCAGATCACCGCGGGCCACCATGATGCCGTCGCTGGCCAGCAGGATTTCCAGCAGCTTGGGGATGGCTTCTGCGCGCTCGATCTTGGCAATCAGGCCTGGCTTGTGGTTGTACTCGGCGGCGGCCACATTGCACAGCTGGCGCGCCATTTCCATGTCGGTGGCGTTCTTCGGGAAGCTCACGGCCACGTAGTCGGCCTGGAAGCTCATCGCCGTGCGGATGTCGTCCATGTCCTTGGCCGTCAGGGCCGGGGCGCTCAAGCCGCCACCTTGTTTATTGATGCCCTTGTTGTTGGACAACTCCCCACCCAGCTTGACAGTGGTGTGCACCGCTTCACCCTTGACAGCATCCACGGTGATGACGATCAGGCCGTCGTTGAGCAACAGCACATCACCGGCCTTGACCTCGCGCGGCAGAGCCTTGTAGTCCAGCCCCACGGCGTCAATATCGCCCAGCTCGGTGCGGGCGGCGTCCAGCACAAATTTCTGGCCCGGCTCCAGCATCACCTTGCCCTGGGCAAATTTCCCAACCCGGATTTTGGGGCCCTGCAGGTCGGCCATGATGGCCACTTCACGCCCGGCGCGCTGGGCGGCTTCGCGCACCAGTTGGGCGCGGCCAATATGGTCCTGCGCCGTGCCGTGGCTGAAGTTCAGGCGCACCACGTTGACGCCAGCCCGAATCATCTGCTCCAGCAATGCGGGATCGCTGGATGCGGGGCCCAGGGTAGCAACAATCTTGGTAGCGCGACGTGGCATGAATCAGTCTCCTCTAGTGTGGCGGCCATTTTCACACGGAACCCCCTGCACCCCGGTTACACGCGGCCGCTTTGGCCACGCCACAACGTTGCACCGCTGCCACGCCCGGACGGCTGGCAGACCAATGCAGTCCACAAGGGGGTCAGACCCGCTTCTGACTTTGTGCAAGGTGTGGTTCAATGATGACCTGCCCCGACAACCGTGCCGCTGCCACTCGCCCATGATCACACTTGAAACACCAATGGAAGCGCTGCTGGACAGCTCCCATGGCAAACCCAAGTTGCTGGTGGTGGACGATCAGCCCATCAACATCCAGGTCATGCACCAGGTATTCGGCAGTGACTACCAGGTCTTCATGGCCACCAGTGGCGCGCAGGCCCTGTCGATCTGCCAGTCCAATCCGCCGGACCTGATCCTGCTGGACGTGGTGATGCCCGGCATGGACGGCTTCGAGGTCTGCTCCCAGCTCAAGACCAGTGACGCCACCTGCAATATCCCCGTGATCTTTGTCACGGCCCACACCGATGCAGCCCAGGAGACACACGGCCTGAGCCTGGGTGCTGTGGACTTCATTGCCAAGCCCATCAATCCGGCAGTGGTGCGCGCCCGGGTCAAGACCCATCTGACCCTGAAGTTCCAGTCCGACCTGTTGCGCAAGTTGGTGTTCCTGGATGGTCTGTCGGGCGTCTTCAACCGGCGCTACTTTGACCAGCAGTTGCCGCTGGAATGGGCGCGGGCCACGCGCAGCAACGCCCCCCTGTCCGTGATCATGCTGGATGTGGACCATTTCAAGCCCTTCAATGACCGCTACGGCCACCAGGCCGGGGACGACTGCCTGCGCCAGATTGCCAGCACCCTCAAGTCCGGCCTGAAACGCCCGGCCGATCTGGTGGCCCGCTATGGTGGCGAGGAGTTCGCCTGCGTCCTGCCCGACACCCCGTTCGACGATGCAATGGGACTTGCCGTGGAGCTGGAACGCCAGATTCGCGCCCTGCATATTCCCCACGCGCTGTCCAGCCACGACGGGGTCGTCACGGCAAGCTTTGGCTTGGCCACCCGGACGGTAGATTCCCTGGGAGATGCCCAGGCTCTGGTCAGGCTGGCAGACCAACAGCTCTACACCGCCAAGCAGACGGGACGCGGTCGGGTGTGCGGTGCACCCCTGGATTGACGGGATGGCACACCGGCACCCGTGTTGTCTAATAGCGTGAATGGAACATAGCGCATCTTCCCGCTCGACTCGTCTGGTGGACCATCTGGTTCGCCTGAGCGGACAGCGTCGCCGCGACGAACTGCTGACGGGCATCACGCAGGCCCTGGTGGATACCGTTGATGCACAGCAGGTGGAGCTTTTCAGCCTGGTGCATGACGAGAACCAGCGCTTCTGGCTGGCCCTGACCCAGGCCAGGGTGGGCTTGCCGGTGCGCATGCTGTCGGACCCCATGCGCACCGAACTGCACATGATGAGCCCCCTGGACAGCGAGCCTGAACGCGTGCGCTGCCTGGACCATGTGGAACAGGTCGTGAGCCCTCCCACCGCAGACCAGCCCTATTACATCAGCCGCTTCCCGGGCAGCCTGGCCGAAGGCGCCACGCCCTGGGGCGTGGCGGAAATCCGCAGCACACAGGCCATGAGCGAAGAGGACGTGGTTGCCATCAATCGATTGCTGACCCTGTACGGCAACATGCTGGAGATGCTGGACTACAGCGAGTGCGATGCGCTCACCGGGCTGTGGAACCGCAAGCCGTTTGACGACCTGTTCTACAAGACCCTGCGGCCCAGCGAACCGCTGGAATCAACCGACGTGGCACCGGATGGCACCGAGCACCGTGCCACCACGTCGCCGTCCAACTTCTGGCTGGCCATGGTGGACATCGACCATTTCAAACAGGTCAACGACACCTACGGCCACCTGATTGGCGACGAGGTGCTGATCCTGGTGGCGCGCCTGATGAAGACCTCGTTTCGGGCCTATGACCGGGTCTACCGGTTCGGCGGCGAGGAGTTTGTCGTGGTGTTGCGCAGCGGTGACCACGATGCCGCCGTGGCCGCGCTGGAGCGCTTTCGCGTCACCATGGCCAACTACGAATTTCCCCAGGCCGGGCGCATCACGGCCAGCGTGGGCGTGACCGAAATCCTGGCAGGCGACTCCCCGGCGGCGGCCTGCGAGCGCGCCGACCAGGCCGTGTACTACGCCAAGCACCACGGCCGCAACCAGGTTTGCAGCGAATCCGACCTGGTGCGCCGCGGCCTGCTCAAGGTCGACCTGAAGATCGGCGACGTCGAGCTATTCTAGACCGCCAGCGGCAATAGCTTAGAACAAAAATAGCCTCTAGCCCTCGTCGATATTGGGCTATCAGCTATTATTTTTATAGCTATCTAGCCCGCAAAGCGGCGCGACAGCACCTCAAAGGCCGGCAACGTCTTGCCTTCCAGCACCTCCAGAAAGGCGCCACCACCGGTGCTGATATAGCCGACCTGTTTCTCAATGCCGTACTTGGCAATGGCGGCCAGGGTGTCGCCGCCACCGGCAATGGAAAACGCACTGGATTCAGCGATGGCCTGAGCAATCACCTTGGTTCCATTTTCGAAGGCAGCAAACTCGAACACGCCCACCGGGCCGTTCCAGACGATGGTGCCGGCAGCCTTCAACTGGGTGGCCAGCGCCTGTGCGGTCTGCGGGCCGATGTCCAGGATCAGGTCGTCATCGGCCACGTCGGTAGCAGCCTTGATGGTGGCGGGTGCATCGGCGGCAAAGGTCTTGGCGGTCACCACATCGGTGGGGATGGGCACGGCCGCACCGCGGGCCTTCATGGCTTCGATGACGGCGGTGGCCTCGGCCAGCAGATCGGGTTCAGCCAGGCTCTTGCCGATCTTCAGGCCGGCGGCCAGCATGAAGGTATTGGCAATGCCGCCACCGACGATCAACTGGTCCACGTTGGCAGCCAGGCTCTTCAAAATGGTCAGCTTGGTCGACACCTTGGAACCGGCAACGATGGCCACCAGCGGGCGCTTCGGCGCCAGCAGGGCCTTGGAAATCGCATCCATTTCGGCGGCCAGCAGCGGGCCAGCGCAGGCAATCGGCGCGAACTGGGCAATGCCATAGGTGGATGCCTCGGCGCGGTGGGCGGTGCCAAAGGCATCGTGCACGAAGATGTCGCACAAGGCGGCCATCTTCTTCGCCAGCTCTTCGTTGTTCTTCTTCTCACCCTTGTTGACGCGGCAGTTTTCCAGCAGCACCAACTGGCCCGGCGCGACACTCACGCCGTCCACCCAGTTCGCCACCACGGGGATGTTGCGCCCCATCAGTTCGCCCATGCGCGCAGCCACGGGGGCCAGCGAGTCCTCGGGCTTGAAGTCGCCTTCGGTCGGACGGCCCAGGTGGGACGTCACCATGACGGCAGCGCCGGCCTTCAGTGCCATTTCGATGCAGGGGACGCTCGCGCGGATGCGCGTGTCTTCGGTGATGGCGCCGCTGTCATCCTGCGGCACGTTCAGGTCAGCACGGATGAAGACGCGCTTGCCGGCCACTTGGCCGCTGGCGCACAGATCGGAGAAACGGATGAAGTTCATGGTGGTACCTCGGAGGGATGGAAAAAGGCGGTGCGCCGCGCGAGCGGGCTATTCCCCGATTGTAGAAGCGGCCCCCGTCGGCCGGACGTCAGCTACCAGCCAAGGCCTATGTGCAGGGGCAGGTAGACCGCCATGCCAACCATGATGGTGCCCAACACCACCTGCCCGGCCCCCTTGCGCCAGAAGAAGTAGGCGACACCCGCCGCTGCCGCATACAGGCGCGCATCCTGCACGGTGTGGATGAGGATGCCCTGGGTCATCACCACCTCGGGCACGATGACCGCCGCCAGCGCGGCAATCGGCGCGTACTGCAGGCCGCGCTGCACCCACTGCGGCAACGGCCAGTCTTTTTCGGAAATGAAGAACAGGGAACGCGACAGCACGCTGATCCCGGCCAGCGCGACGATGGTGAGCAGCGTCCAGCCATCGGTTTCTCCGATAAAAAAGCCGCTCATGTACTCTGCCTTGGGCCGGGCTGCGCGGCACGCTCCAGCGCCAGACAGACCAGCACCGCCGCCGCGATGGCCACCAGAATATTGAGCTTCAACGGCAGCGCAAAAGCGGCAACGGCAGCCGTGCCGGCCACCGCCGCGGCCACCCAGCGCAAGCGGCTGGAGGCCAGCGAGCACAGCATGCCCAACAGCGCCAGAATGCCGGCAAAACCCAGACCCCATTGCGTGGGAATGGCATTGGCCAGCACCACGCCCAGCACGCTGCACACCGTCCAGCTGATCCAGTTGATGCCGCCATTGCCCACCAGGTAGGCCATTTGCCCGGTCCGCTCGGCAGCATCCGCGCCGGGGTGGGCAAAGCGTTTGACAAACAGCACGTAGGTCAGGTCACCCGTCAGGTAGCCCGCCACCAGCCGCTCCCACAGCGGCAGGTGCATCACGTAGGGCCGCATGTGCACGCTGAACACCACGAAGCGCAGGTTCACGCACAGTGCGGTGGCCAGGATCACCCAAATCGGCGCGCCGGCCAGGATCAGCGGGATGGACGCGAGCTGCGCGCTGCCGGCAAACACGATGGCCGCCATCAGCAAGGCCTCGACCGTGCTCATGCCGGACTTGACCATGGCCACGCCGGTCATCAGCCCCCAGGCGGCAATGCCCGGGGCCACGCTCAACATGTCGCGCACGCCCCGCTGGAACTCGGGGTGGCGGTGGTGCACGCGCGCCAGGATCATGGGTGGGGCTCAGGTGCGGGAAGCGGTTGCACGTCAAAGCGCATGCCGACACACACATCGAAGCCGCGCAGGAAATCCGCGACCGCCAGACGCTTGCCGCCAGGGCGCTGCAGCTCGGTCAATACTGCTATTGAATTCATAGCTGCAACACCAATACCGTCGAGGGCCACTGCCACAATTTCTCCACAATCACCCGCCGGAGAGGCCGCGTCCGACGCAGCGCCCACGCGGGCGCCCCAGACCTTGATGGTTTCACCGTTCAGGATGGCCGTGGCGCCCGGAAACGGATTGAAGGCCCGCACCCGGCGCACGATGGTGGCGGCGTCCAGCCGCCAGTCGATGGCGGCCTCATGTTTTTCGATCTTGTGGGCGTAGGTCACGCCCTCCGCCGGCTGGCGCACGGGTTTGAGGTGACCGGCCGCGGCCTGCTCCAATGCCAGCACGATCAGCTTGCCACCCAGGTCGGCCATGCGGTCATGCAGGGTGGCGGTGGTATCGGTCGGCGTGATGGGCATGCGGTGCATCATCAGCATGTCGCCGGTGTCCAGGCCAGCATCCATCTGCATGATGGTGACGCCGGTCTCCGCATCGCCGGCCTCGATGGCGCGGTGGATGGGCGCCGCGCCACGCCAGCGGGGTAGCAGGGAGCCGTGGATGTTCAAACAACCATGCTTGCCCGAGGCGGCCATGTCGTCGAGTACCCACTGGGGGAGGATCAGACCATAGGCAGCCACCACCATCACGTCGGCATTCGCGTCGGCAATGGCCTGGCGCGCGGTTGCGGCGTCTTCGGGGTACTTGCCGTCCAGGCGCAGGCTGCGCGGCTGCGCCAGCGGCAGGTCGTGGTCCAAGGCAAATTGCTTGACGGCAGACGCCTGCAGCTTCATGCCGCGCCCGGCCGGGCGGTCCGGCTGGGTCAGCACCAGGGCGATGGTGTGGCCGCTGGCATGCAGGCGCTCCAATGCGACACGGGCAAACTCAGGCGTGCCGGCAAAGATGACCCTCACCGCGCTTCCTCGCGTTGGGCCTTGAGCATCTTTTTCTTGATGCGGTCGCGCTTGAGGGGTGACAGGTATTCCACAAATACCTTGCCCATCAGGTGGTCCATCTCGTGCTGGATGCAGACGGCCAGCAGTTCGTC
>JAVBYK010000334.1 GCA_030824095.1 bacterium | reverse complement strand
ACTCGTCTCATGCCCACACTCGGTGTTTTTTGCCTGCTCACGCTGCCTTGGCTCAACCCATTTACGTTTGGTCCAACGCCTGCGGTGGTGCCGTGGCTGTTTTCCATGGTCTGCGCTGGCACTGTGCTGGTGATTTGGTCCACCACAGGAGCTATATCAGTAACCGGCGTGGACAGGCGGCAGGCTTGGGTTCGCGCCATCGCTGGCGCCTGGCTCGTAGCGGCCTTGATCAGCGCAGCCATCGGGTTGGTGCAGTATTTCGGGGTAAGCGCCTCCGTGGCCCCTTGGGTGAATAGCACTGGGCTGGGCGAGGCGTATGGCAATCTGCGCCAACGCAACCAGTTCGCCACGCTCGTCGCAATGGGTATGGCGGCGCTGACCTGGTGGGTGATACAGGGCGCATCCTGGCGATGGGCTGGCGTGGCCGCGACTTTGCTCGCCCTAGGCAGCGTTGCGTCGTCGTCGCGAACGGGCCTCTTGCAGTGGGTGTTGTTCATAGGGTTTGCGGCGCAGTGGGGCGGGGAACGCCAACCGGCCTTGCGGCGCGTGCTGCTGGTCGCCGCGCTGGCTTACGCAGTGGGCACTTTGGCCCTGCCGTGGCTCGCCGGACTGGACCCGCTGACCAGCGGCGCCTGGGCCCGGTTGCGCGCGGGTGACGAGGCTTGCATGGGGCGCTTGACGTTGTGGTCCAACGTCCTGCATCTCATCGCCCAGAAGCCTTGGTTAGGCTGGGGTTGGGGCGGGCTGGACTATGCACACTTCGTTACTTTGTACCCCGGGGTGCGGTTTTGCGACATTCTGGACAACGCACACAATCTGCCGCTGCATCTGGCTGTGGAACTGGGTGTTCCGGTTTCCATTGCTGTATGTGGCGCCGGTCTATGGGGAGTGTTGCGGGCAAGACCGTGGTGCGAGACGGATCCGACACAGCAAGTGGCATGGGCGGTTCTGGCGTTGCTGGGTCTGCACAGTTTGCTGGAGTACCCGCTGTGGTACGGGCCCTTTCAGATCGCGGCTGGCTTGTCTGTCTGGTTGCTGTGGCAGCCACTGGGAGGCACCGTGGCCTGGACTTTTATTGAGTATTTGCGGCCGCGAGCCCTCGTATGGTCTGCATCAATAGCTATTGTTTTCATAGCAATTTGTGGCTACACGGCGTGGGACTACTGGCGGGTTAGCCAGTTGTATGTGGGTCACGCAGAGCGCGCCAGTGCGTACCGCGACAACACACTGGAAAAACTTCGGGGTTCCTGGCTTTTCAAGAGCCAGGTGCAGTTTGCAGAGCTCACCACGATGCAGCTCACACCAGACAATGCTGAGTATGCATTTGATCTTGCGCAGCTGTTGCTGCACTTTTCACCTGAACCGCGGGTGGTCGAAAAGTTGATCGAGAGCGCCGTCTTGCTGGGACGCGATGACGAGGCCGCGTTCTATCTGGCGCGTTACAAGGCCGCATTTCCTGGGGCGCACAAACAGTGGATCGCTGATTCAATCCGCCACGAAGCTCCCTGACTTGCCGCCGTGTTTTTCCATTAACTTGACGTCGGAAATGACCATGCCTCGGTCCACAGCCTTGCACATGTCGTAGATGGTGAGCAGTGCAACCTGCACTGCTGTCAGTGCTTCCATCTCGACGCCTGTGGGGCCAACGGTTTCAGCTGTCGCCGTGCACTCAACATGGGCTGCCTTTCCTGCGTTGGACGACACCACGACAAACTCCACCGCCACACGCGTTAGCGCAATCGGGTGGCACAGGGGAATCAGGTCACTGGTTCTTTTGGCGCCTTGTATGCCGGCGATGCGGGCGATGCCGAGCACATCCCCCTTTTTGGATGTTCCGGATTCGATGAGTTCCAATGTGGCGGGCAACATGTCGATGCGTCCGCTGGCAATCGCAATTCGGTGGGTGGCCGGTTTTGCGGCAACGTCCACCATATGGGCCTGGCCCTGGGCGTCGAAGTGTGTGAGAGTCGGCATTGCGATGTATGTCTTGAAAAATGGAAGGATTGCCCTACATTCGGGATCGGTAAACTTTACCTGACCTTCACTCCATCCGGGAAGTGTGTCGATTAACCTTGACTGAACCATGAACGGAACAATGATTTCATATTCATTCTGGCCTGATCGCCTCAAGGCCAGTGCCATCCATTTGTCTGCCAGTCTGGTCATCGCCGCGTTGGCTGCGGCGCTGGTTTTTGGTGTCTGGTATCCCTATCCCTACCGGGACATTTCGGGAGGGCGGGAGCTGTTCTTACTGGTCGTCAGCGTGGATGTGGTTATGGGGCCGCTCATCACCCTGGCAGTATTCAATCGCAGAAAACCACTTATTGAGCTGAAACGGGATTTGTTAATCGTCGTGCTGTTGCAACTGGGGGCGTTGGCCTATGGTTTATGGACCGTGAGCGTGGCACGTCCAGTGCACCTGGTGTTTGAAATCGACCGGTTTCGCGTCGTGCATGCCATTGATATTCCGCCCGAGATGCTGGACAAGACACCGCCCGGTATCGTGGCCTTGCCTGTTACCGGCCCCACCTTGTTGGCCGTGCGGCCCTTTCACAACAACCAGGAGGGCATGGACGCCACCATGGCCGCCTTGCAAGGCGCGCAATTGGGCTTCAGGCCCGATCTCTGGCAACCATACGCGGACGCCATCCCCCGAGTTTTGAAAGCTGCGCGCCCGGTGCCCACACTGAAGACCCGGTTTGCAGACAGCGCGGCTGAAATAGATCGACTGCTGTCGAATGTGGGAGCCAAGCCTGACAACGTGGTGTACCTGCCCCTGGTGGGGCGCAATTCATTCTGGACTGTCTTCCTGGACCCGGTTACCGCGCAAATCTTAGCCACCATGCCATTGGATTCATTTTGAACTTGTTCTATGAGCAAAATCGTGTGTTAGCCCTCACCACTATTGCGCAGACTGCTATATTTTTGATAGCGATATTGGGGGGTGCCAATGCACCGGCGCAAACTGTGGGCGGCCGGTCGGTCACCACGGCCAGCGCCGCGTTGCCCAACCTGGGCGACGGCACCGACATGACCCCCAGCGCGGAGCGCCGCCTGGGCGACCGCATCGCCCGCGAGCTCTACCGCGATCCGGACTATCTGGACGACCCGGTTCTCATGGAATACATCCAGGGTATCTGGCAGCCCTTGCTGGCCGCAGCCCGCCAGCGCGGAGACCTGACGCCCGAGCTGGACGAGACGTACGCCTGGGAAATCATTCTTGGGCGTGACCGCACCGTCAATGCCTTTGCGCTGCCCGGTGCCTACTTCGGCCTGCACCTGGGACTGGTCGGTGTGGTCACCAGCCGTGATGAGCTGGCGTCGGTGATGGCCCATGAACTCAGCCACGTCACGCAGCGCCACATTGCCCGCATGATGACGCGCCAGAGCCAGCAAGCCCCCTGGCTGCTGGGTGCCATGATTCTGGGGGTATTGGCTGCCGGCAAGAGCCCGAATGCAGCCAACGCCATGATCGTGGGCGGTCAGGCTGTTGGTGCCCAGAGCCAGCTCAATTTTTCCCGCGACATGGAGCGCGAGGCCGACCGCGTGGGCTTTGGCGTCTCCACCCAGGCAGGGTTTGCACAGCAAGGCTTTGTGAGCATGTTTGCCAAACTGCAGCAAGCCTCCCGGCTCAACGATGCCGGCAACTTTCCGTACCTGCGCAGCCACCCACTGAGCACCGAACGTATGTCCGACATGCAGTCGCGCATTGATCTGCCCACAGGCGATACGCCGCCCCGGCCGGATGCCCGGCAGAACGCCCAGGAAACCGACCAGGCCATGATGGCCGCGCGCGCCCGGGTCCTGTCCAACGCGACGGTGGATGCCCTGCGCACCTGGTCGCAGGAGGTGGAGCCTGCACTGCTGCGCCGACTGACCCCGCCTCAGCAGGCCGCAGCCCTGTACGGAGCCACGCTGGCCGCGATCAAGCTGCGCGACCATGCCCAGGCGCAGACACAGTGGAAGCGCCTGACCGACAGTGTGCGCAAGGATGCCGCCGCCGCGCGTGTGGCCCGCCTGCTGGGTGTGGAACTGATGCTGGCCACCGGAGACAACCAGCAGGCCATCCAGTTGCTTCAGGCGGGTGACGCAGCGGCGGGCAAGGCCAGCCGAGCAGAGTTGTTTTTTGCGGCCCAGGCCCAATTGGCGCTGGGCGCGTCCACCGCTCTGACGGCCACCACCCAAAGCCTGCAGACCTGGGTGGCCGATCATCCGCGGGATGCCCAGGCCTGGCAACTGCTGTCCAGTGCCTATGCCGCACAAGGCCGCACCTTGAGTTCGATTCGGGCCCAGGCCGAGATCAACGTGGCCCAGTTGGACTACCCGGCCGCCTTGAGCCGTTTCAAGACGGCCCAGGAATGGGCCCGCAAGGAAGGCGCGGGTACCGACCACTATGAGGCGTCCATCGTGGACACCCGCACCCGGCAGGTCGAGTCACTGGTTCGGGAACAGGCGCTGGAGCGCTGAGTCGATGACGACCCCCAGTACCGAATAGATCAGTGAACCGATCAGTGCCGCGCCAAAGCCGGTCACGTTGAAACCTTCCAGAATGCCGGCGGCCGACCAGAACATCAGCGCGTTGATGACAAACAGGAACAGGCCGAGTGTCACCACGGTCACCGGCAACGTCAGGATCACCAGCAGGGGTCGCAGGATGGTGTTGAGCAGGCCCACCACCAGTGCCGCAATCAGGGCTGACGAGTAGCTCTTGATTTCGACACCGCTGTACAGGTACGCCACTGCCAGCAGGGCGGCCGCGCTGAGCAGCCATTTCGCAATGAGTTTCATGGGGCAGGAGTATGACTCGTTGATTGCGGAGTCATCGCGGCCGTCAGTTTGTCTTGGTACATGAAGCGGATCGCACTTTCCAAGTTCCTGGCGAAACGCTTGCAGTCAAAAAGCGGTGAGTTTTCACTGATGGTTCTCAACTGTTGCCGGAGCGCGTCAATCGCGTGCGCGTCGCTAGCAAACCGCGTGGCTAAGGTGATGTACTCGGTCTCACTCTTGGCAATCCAATCGGCCAAGCCGACACACTTCAACATGGACGCACCCTGGAGTGAAAGCATTGTTGTGCCACTGAGCGTAATAGTCGGCACGCCCATCCAAAGCGCAAACGCCGTGGTTGTGCCTCCCGGATAGGGAAAGGTATCGAGCAGGATATCGATTTCGCGGTGAGCTTCAAGGTACTCCTCCCAGCCTGTTGCTCCGACCAAATCCACGCGCGAAAGGTCAATTCCCGCCTGTTCCATGTCCGCACGGATCTTGCCGGTAATCGATGCACTGTCGAAGGCCTTGTTTTGGAGCCTCAAGCGAGATTGAGGAACCGACTCCAGGATCGCAGCCCACACCCGAAGCACTTGACCATTGATCTTGGTGCTTTGCTGAAACGATCCGTACGTGATGTAGCCCTTGGTTATGCACGGAGCCTGCGTGACTGGGATTGGACGAAACGTGCGGGGAATGGTCATGCATAGCCGTGTTTCAGGAAGGCGAACAACCTTTTCACTGAACCACTCGTTAGAGTCTTCAGGCACGCTTACGGCATCCGCGAGGATGTAGTCCATTGTTGTCAAACCTGTGCTGGCGAAATAGCCGAGCCAAGTGACTTGAACCATGGCAGGTCGCCGTGCAAAAACCGGTAATCGCGCATCGCCTGTATGACCGCTCAGGTCAAAGAGCACATCGATTTGCTGTGTACGCACCAAGTCTGCCACTTCGGCGTGGCTCATATGCTGAGTGTCGTGCCAGTCGTGGAAAAGTGTCTTGAATACTTGGGTAGACGCGTCGTCCGATTGGTTATTGGAAAAAGCGACCAAATGGAATCGGGCCTTGTCAATCTGTTCCAGAATACCGACAAAAAAGTGATACACCGGGTGCTCTCTGAACTCCCCGGCGACAAAACCCACACGGAAGGTTTTGGTTGCTATGTCGATAGGCTCTGCTGGCACGGTTGGCATCGGTGGATGAATACTCTCTGCCATTTGGGCGAACCGTTGGGCGGCGCCTTTGTAAGATCGGTTAACTGCCTTTGCCCCATGGCTCAAATTAAACAGTAGTAATGAGTGCGAAGGAAGGTAATCCGGCTGAAGCCTTATTGAGGCTTCCAGAAAGTCTATTGCGGTGCCGGTATTGGCACTCCGGCTGTGGTAGTAGCCACGGTGATATTGAATTTCATGGGCGAATGATGGGTCTGCCGCCTGCGCCATATCGAAATAGGGGAGAGCTTCCTCTTCGCGCTCAAGCCGACAAAGTGCCGCACCAAGCATCATGTTGATGTTCACTTCGTTGACCCCTAGGGCAACTGCAGCCATCAGGTGGTCTACTGTCCCCAGGAAATCAAAAGCATCAGTACACGCCTTTGCGAGCATGAGGCGGTACTCGGAACTTTCAGGACAGACGCGGACACGATTTTCCAGAAATGGCCTAATCTCTCCTTCGCGCCTCTGTTTTTGCAATATCCGGACTACATCTTTGCAAGCCCGTGTGAAATCTGGCTTCACCTCCAGAGCGGACGTGAAATACTTCTTTGCGTCTTCTAGGTCGGTTTGCGTTTCACTGATTTCACCCAGCAAATACAGTGCCTCGAATACTTCCGAGTCGGTATTGGCAGGGTTGGTGGCGCGCTTCAAAACGACGCGAGCCTCGGTTAATCTGCTCTGCTCTTTCAATGCATAACCCAAACAGACTAAGGTCCGTGTGTCATCCGCATTGTGCTCAAGAGCTTCGCGGAAGCATGCCTCAGCTGCTTCCAGCTTTTCCTCAGCCAAAAACGCGTTACCTTTGACCCGCAGGCTATTGGCGTATTCCGGGTCGGATAAAGGCGCTGGCAGAGGCGTAGTTTGACCAGTAAGTTTTTCCAACCGACGCTGCAGTGTCTGGCGCAATTGATCAAACATGGAGCGGGTATCAGGAGCGCAAGTTGATCAGAATCCAGGATGCAAAAGAATCCGTGATTTTTTGGTCGTAGCCTGCATCCTTCAGATCCCATTTGAAGGTATTCAGCAGTTTGGCAGTCTTGTAGAAGTTCAGGATTTCTTCCTGTTTGAATTGCCGTATCCGCTTGAGCATTCGCTCTTTTGCGTAATTCGCCTTGGATTGGCGTTTGCTGTCACTGAGCGTTGCGTCATTGGGGACAAACTCAGTGACCAATTTGGCCAGCTCTGAACCAAATGCCTCAGCGTTTTTTGCGCTCAACCACTTAAACATGCTCATTTTCCAATTTGACTTTCAGAGAGGATCTGAATAGGTGACCAAGTCATTCTAAGCTTGCTCGGGACCACGGGGATGTGCAAGTTGGGAGTGCGCAAGCTACTGCTGAAGCCTGTATAGAATGGCTTTCGCCGTGTCCCCACGGCACGTTTCCAACACTCCAAGGAGCAGTCGTTTTTGGAATCCTGATTCAAGCCATCGGCGATATTTTTGCTCGACGAAGGACGGCACAACCCCCGGTCGCGCCGGAAACCGCAGGTGAGCCCCTCGCCTACAAAGTCCTGAATGTTGGTGGCGGCAGCAAGGCAACACCGATTCCGGAATACTTCACTGGCTGGAAACATGACCTGCTGGACATTGATGCGCGGGGCAACCCTGATCTTGTTTGTGATGCACGGGAGCTCTTATCTCTGGAGCCTGGGCAGTACGACGCGATTTATTGCTCGCACAATCTGGAGCACTGCTACCGCCACGATGGGCGCAGGGTTTTGCAGGGCTTCATGCACATTTTGAAAGATGAGGGATTCGCCGAAATTCGTGTACCCGATATTGCGCTGGTCATCGCAGCCGTGCAGCAGCAACAGCTCGACCTTGACGATGTCTTGTATGTCAGCGCGGCTGGTCCCATCACTGTGACCTTGCCCCTGAATTGAGCAGTTCTTAGCCCCCGATTTATGCAGCCTTTTTACGCTGTTCCGCATGCCAGCGTTGTTCGTATTGCATCGGACTGAGGTAACCCAGTGTCGAGTGCA
>JAVBYK010000115.1 GCA_030824095.1 bacterium | reverse complement strand
TGATGGGGATCGCTCGCAATATCCGGGGCGCGCGGCTCCCCGTGGTGCTGGGCGTGCTGCTGTTGGGCATGCACCTGGCGCACGCCGACATGTGGACCTATGTGGATGCGCGTGGTGTCAAGCACTTCGCCTCCAGCCAGTTGGACAAGCGCTACAAGCTGCTGTTCAAGGGCATGGCAACGCCGGAACCGCTGGGTGCGCCCGATGGCGGCACCGAGACCGCAGTTTCCCGTTTTGCGCCGGTTGGTGCAGCGGGTCGCAGCGTGGCCAGCCTGGAGTTGTCTCCGGGCTTCATGGCCATCAAGCCCCATGTGCGCAGCGCGGCCGACGCCAACCAGCTGGACATGGCCCTGTTGCAGGCCGTCATAGCGACGGAGTCCGGTTTTGATCCGTCGGCGGTGTCGCCCAAGGGGGCGGTGGGCTTGATGCAGGTCATGCCCGCCACAGCGCAGCGCTATGGACTGACCGACGACCGCAGTGGCACGGTTGCCTCCAAGTTGACCGACCCCAAGACCAATGTTCACACCGGTGCCCGCTACCTGCGCGATCTGATCAAGCTGTTTCCAGGTCAACTCGAACTCGCCGTCGCCGCGTACAACGCGGGCGAAGGTGCCGTGCAGAGGGCCGGCAACCGCATTCCCAATTACAAGGAAACGCAGAACTACGTGCGTTCCGTCATGCAGCTCTACAAGCGCCTGAATCCCCAGGCCCAGCATGCACCCGCCGCCACGGCAGGCCCGCGGGTGCGTGGTGAATTCCATGGTGCACCCCCTGTGACCCCGGGCCAGACCGCCATTGCCGAGCTGCCCCCCAGCGATTTGTCGAATTAGTACCCATGACCGACCAAGCCATTCTTGCCCTGAATCCCGAACCACCCCGCGACGGCGGTGACGATGAACTGAACCTGGCCACCTACGCCCAACGCGCCTACCTGGAATACGCGCTCTCCGTGGTCAAGGGCCGTGCCCTGCCCGATGTCTGCGATGGCCAAAAGCCCGTGCAGCGCCGTATTCTGTATTCGATGTCCCGCATGGGCCTGGGCTTTGGTGGGCCCAACGGCAACACCGGCGCCCGCCCCGTCAAGAGCGCCCGTGTGGTGGGCGATGTGCTGGGCCGCTTTCACCCACACGGCGACCAGGCGGCGTATGACGCACTGGTGCGCATGGCGCAGGATTTTTCGCAGCGCTACCCGCTGATCGACGGCCAGGGCAATTTCGGCTCGCGCGATGGTGATGGCGCCGCCGCCATGCGCTACACCGAGGCTAGGTTGGCCAAGATCACCAGCCTGCTGCTCGACGAAATCGACATGGGCACGGTGGACTTCCAGCCCAACTACGACGGCTCCACCGAAGAGCCGCGCCAGTTGCCGGCCCGCTTGCCATTCAGTCTGCTCAATGGCGCCAGCGGCATTGCCGTGGGCCTGGCCACTGAAATCCCCAGCCACAACCTGCGCGAGATTGCCGACGCCTGCGTGGCGTTGATCAAGACGCCCACGCTGGCCGACGACGCCCTGGCGGCGCTGGTGCCCGGCCCCGATTACCCCGGTGGCGGCCAGATCATCAGCAGCGCCGCCGACATTGCGGACGCCTACCGCACCGGCCGCGGCTCGCTGAAGGTGCGTGCCCGCTGGAAGATTGAAGACCTGGCGCGTGGCCAGTGGCAACTGGTCGTCACCGAGCTACCGCCCGGCGTCAGCAGCCAGCGCGTGCTGGAAGAAATTGAAGAGCTGACCAACCCCAAGGTCAAGGCCGGCAAGAAGGCCTTGTCGCAGGACCAGAACCAGCTCAAGGCCAGCGTGCTGTCCGTGCTGGACGTGGTGCGCGACGAGTCCAACAAGGACGCCGCCGTGCGCCTGGTGTTCGAGCCCAAGACCAGCCGCATCGGGCAGCAGGAACTGATCACCGCGCTCTTGGCCCACACCAGCCTGGAGACGTCTTCACCCATCAATCTGACGATGATTGGCCTGGATGGTCGGCCCACACTCAAGTCCTTCCGCCAGATGCTGCTGGAGTGGATTGCCTTTCGCCAGAGCACCATCGAAAAGCGCTCGCAGCACCGACTAAGCAAGGTGCTGGACCGCATTCATATCCTCGAAGGCCGCCAGACCGTCCTGCTGAATATTGACGAGGTGATCGCCATCATCCGCCAGTCGGACGAGCCCAAGGCGGCGCTGATGGAGCGCTTCAATCTGTCGGACCGGCAGGCCGAAGACATCCTGGAAATCCGCCTGCGCCAACTGGCCCGGCTGGAAGCCATCAAGATCGAGCAGGAGCTGTCCGAGTTGAGAGGCGAGCAGGGCAAGCTGGAAGAAATCCTGGGCAGCCCCGCCGCGCTGCGCCGCCTGATGGTCAAGGAGATCGAGGCCGATGCCAAGACCTTTGCTGACCCCCGCCGCACGCTGATCCAGACCGAGAAAAAGGCCGTGCTGGAGATCAAGGTGGTGGACGAGCCCGTCACCGTGGTCGTCAGCCAGAAGGGCTGGGTGCGCACCCGCACCGGCCATGGGCATGAGGCGTCCACGTTTGCCTTCAAGGCGGGTGACGGTCTGTATGGCACGTTTGAGTGCCGCAGCGTGGATACGCTGCTGGTGTTCGGCTCCAACGGACGTGTCTACTCGGTGGCGGTATCGCTGCTTCCGGGCGGCCGAGGCGATGGCCAACCCGTGACGACCTTGATTGAACTGGAGAGTGGCACGCAACTGCTGTACTACTTTGCCGGTCCAGCGGCTGCCACCTTGCTGCTCAGCAGCAGTGCCGGTTATGGCTTCTTGGCCACGGTGGACAACATGGTGTCGCGCCAGAAGGCGGGCAAGGCCTTTGTCACCGTCAATGCGGGCGAAACCCTGTGCTGCCCGTCGCTGGTGTTCGGTGCGCACGGCAAGGTTGCGGTGGCAGGCACGCCCGCCACGCCCGTTGCAGCGGCCACCCATGTGGCCTGCGCCTCCACCGGTGGGCGCATCCTGACCTTCGAGATCGCCGAACTCAAGTCCATGACGAATGGCGGCCGTGGCCTGATGCTGATTGATCTGGAAGCCAAGGACACACTGGCCGGCGCCGCGGCCTACACGCGCAGCGTGCGCATCGCCGGCATTGGTCGTGGTGGCAAGGATCGCGAGGAAACGCTGGAGATCCGCAGCCTGAACAACGCCCGCGCCGCCCGTGCGCGCAAGGGCAAGGCGGCAGACCTGGGCTTCAAACCCAATAGCGTGACGCGGGTTGAGTAGAGCGATTGTTGATAAAATAGGGCTCTAGCCCTCGTGGAATATGAATTAGTTGCTATAAAAATAGTAGCTACTTCATGGAATGGTCGTTGCGTTGCCTGTCATCCATTGCCCCCGGTACACTTCCCGGGTGCGGTCGCAAGGCCTGCGCCCGCTGTGTCTAGTCCACCCACATCACACTTCGACAAGTGTTGTGTCTGTTGAGCAAAAGCATTTTTTCTCACGCCACAACCAGGCTTTCAGGAGCTGTGTGATGCCAGGCTACCAGGTCAAGCTGGAGACCCACTTGCTGGGCACCTCCCATTTCGAAATCCGCTCCCTGCTGGACCGCCAGCAGTATGCCGACCCCGATGGTGCCGCGCAGGCGGCTGGCATTTCGTCAGCGTCCTGGCCGCTGTTTGGCATGGTCTGGCCGTCGGCACGCATGCTGGCCAACGCCATGCAGACCCAGGACCTGGTCGGCAAACGCATTCTGGAAATTGGCTGCGGCCTGGCGCTGGCCAGCCTGGTGATCCACCGCCGGCTGGGCGACATCACGGCCAGTGACTGCCATCCACTGACCGCTACCTTTCTGGCCGAGAATGCGCGCCTGAATGCGCTGCCCCACCTGAACTACCAGACCGGTCACTGGGGCCGGGACAATCCCGGGCTGGGGCGCTTCGACCTGATTATTGCCAGCGACGTGCTGTACGAGCGCGACCAGCCCGACACGCTGTCGCGCTTCATCGACCGCCATTCGGCCGACGTGGTGGATGTCATCGTGCTGGACCCGGACCGTGGCAACCGCAACGGTTTTTGCCGCAAGATGGTGACGCTGGGCTACACGCTGGACATGCAGCGCGCTGATGTGAGGCAGACCACGGGCGAGGCCTACAAGGGCCACTTCCTGAACTTCAGGCGGGCAGGGCATTGAGCTGGTCCACGATGGCCTGGTCGCGCTTCAGCGCGTAGGCCGCTGGGATGACCAGCGTCGTGGCGCCGACCATGGTGGCCGTTGGCAGGTCGCGCAGGGCCATCCGGTCGATGCGCGTTTTCTCCAGCGGGTTGGTGGCGGCTTCGTACAGGATCACCTCGTGGTCCAGCGGATAGTCGCGCGCCAGTTTGTCCACCAGCACCTGCACCCGCGCCTCCGTGGTCTCAAAGCGCTTGAGGCTCAGCTCTCCCGCCAGAAAGGGCTGCCACAGAATCAGCAGCGCCGTGGGGTCGATGCGGCGCTCGTAGATCATGTACTGCGTGGTTTCCATGGACTGCATGCCGGTGCGGCCGGGGTCAATGCCCAGATCGGCCACCAGGCAGTCCTCGGCGGAGATGCCGGGCAGCATCTCGGCGCTGTAGCCTTCGGCGCGCGCATCCTTGATGGCGATATGCGAAATGCAGGCAAAGATGCCGGGGTGCCCATAGAACGCCGCACACACCGTCTTGCCGGCGCGCACCTGATCGAGGATGGTGTCGGCCATGCGCCGGTAGGTATCGCTTCGGTTTTTTCCATCCACCTCGCAATCGTCGTAATGGTCCAGCACGCAAATGAAATCTTTGGCAATGCCCTTGATCCAGTCACGGGTGAAGATGTTCGGTACGGCGGAGACGACCACGTCGGCGGTTTCAATGTAGCTTTGCGCCAGCGGCGTGATCTGGCCGGCCATGCGCATGCCGGTGCCGACGCAGATCAGCCGGCCCTTTTTCACTGCAGTCATTGCTCGTTGGCCTTGGAGGGTTGGTAAACCGAGACGCGATTGCGCCCGGTATTCTTGGAGACGTACAGCGCCTTGTCTGCCGCAGCCAGCAGGTCCTTGTAGTTGTCGTGCTCGCCAACGGCGCGCGTGGCAATGCCGAAGCTGGAGGCTATGGCGAACTCAAAGCCGCTGGGGCGGGTGTCGGTGGCCAGAATGGCGACCCGACAACGCTCGGCCAGGGTCAGCACCTCCTCGGGGGTGAATCCGCTCAGGCACAGGGCGAACTCTTCGCCGCCCAGGCGCCCGAACAGATCGGTCTTGCGCAGATGGGCCTTGACCGTTTCGCACACGGTCTTGAGCACCCAGTCGCCCGTGGCATGGCCAAAGGTGTCGTTGACGTGCTTGAAATAGTCCATGTCAAACAACACCAGGCTCACGGTCTGGCGTGTGTCCTTGAAGGCCTGTTGCGCACAGGTGGTGAAATAGGCTCGGTTGCTCACCTGGGTCAGCGCGTCCACTTGCGCAGACAGGCGGAATGCATCCATTTTTCCGATGGTGCGGATCAGCCATGCGCCCAGGATGGTGAGCAGGATCAGACCCAGCGTCATCAGCAGGATCATGTTTTCGTACTGGCGCTCCTGCAGCGTTCTTTCCATGCGCAGGTTCTGGTTCTTCTGCTCCAGCAGGGCCAGTTGGTTGGCCTTGTCCTGGGTGTCGAACTTGACGCGCTGGTAGGCCAGGTTCTTCTGCACCTGGTCATCCAGCACCTTCTTCTTGAGTGCCAGGTTGATGTCGTAGTAGTCAATGGCTGCAGCCAGTTTCCCCTGGGCACGCTTGATTGCGGCCATGGTCTCGCTGGTCTTTTCCTGCAGCAGGAGAACGCGCCCTGACTGCGCCCTCTGATACGCCAGCTGGCCAAAATGCTCTGCGCGCTCCAGGTTGTTGGTCTTGAGGTAGGCGCGGGCCAGGGCTTCCTCAAGCTGCACCGCATAGTCTGAGTCTGGGCTCAATACAGAAAACTCCTGCATGAGTGGCAAACTGCTGGCGATGCCCTTGGCGTAGTTGCCAACGTCAATCAAATCAATCGCAGCCAGGCTCTTGACGATCAGCGAAAAGAAGGGGTTTTTGTTTGCATCGCAGGCCTTGATGGCATCCGGCACAAATGAGCCTGCCAGGACGCTGCTTCCGCGTTCGTAATTGGTCTCTACCTTGTTGGCAAGACCGGCACACGCAGCGTACGAGCCGACAGTGTTTCCACGCAAGGCATAGATACGCTCGGCAAGACCCAGGGCGTCGTCATAGGCATGCAGTGATCGCAGCAAATTCAGCGCGCCCTGCAAGGCAACAATCTTTTGTGAAGGTTTTTCAATGACAGGGACCAAAAGAATGGACTCATTCATTGCCTGCAGGGCTTTTTCGTAGCGGCCCAGAGCCGTGTTCCCGTCAATCAACTCGTAGAGGAAACTTGCGCGTCGTGCGGGCGCCGTAACCTGACCGATGAACGACTCCACGATGGCAATACGTTCCTCATGCCGCCCCCGGTCACCCAGGGAATGGGCATAGGTCAGCTGAAATTTTTCGTTTTGCTCCGGCGTGAAAGTTGGTTGCAATGCCCTGAGCTTTTCCAGTGCCGCGTCAGCCTCTTTCGGCGATGTCCCGAGTGTTTTAAGAACCTCGGGATACAGGGAGTCGAACGTGTCGTGTTCCGCGGCAATCGTGCCAGACAAGCATAGCAATCCAATAGCAAGGACTGCAAGCAGCCTGACGAAGTCGTTGCGTAGCATCAACGTTGGATTGCTTGCGCTGTGCAAAGACTAATAGGTCAAGTCGGTATTGGTTACGTTTACTTTTGGAAGATCGCTTGCGTCAACTCCTGCCAGAGTTGCGATTGCTGCTATGTCCCCTGACATGAATGTCTGCTGCTCACTCGCACTCAAGCCAAATTGAGTCATTGACGCTTGGGGATCTTGTTGATGGGCTTCACGCGCCGTAGCGTCACTGTCGAGAAGATTCAGGTAGTCGAGCAATGTAGACATGTGCAGTGGCCTTGAAAGGAAGTTGGATTGGAGGGAGCAGGGCCCCTCACAACCATTCTATAGACCATGTAAGTATTTGTATCTCGCGATAAAAAGGGTCAATTCCACCCGCCACCCAAGACCTTGTACAGCGTGACGAGGTTTTGCACCTGCTGCACCTGCACCTGCACCGCTGCCTGCTGGGCGGCGAACAGCGAGCGCTGGGCGTCCAGCACCTCGAAGGCGCTGGCGGCGCCGTGTTTGAAGCGCATGTCGGTGAGCTGCATGCGGGTTTGCTCGGCGGCCAGCTGGGCGTTCTGGGCGCGCAGTTGCTCACCCAGCGTGGCGCGGCCGGCCAGGGCGTCGGAGACCTCTCGGAAACCGGTTTGAATAACTTTCTCGTACTGGGCCACGGCGATGTCGCGGGCCACCTTGGCACTTTCCAGATTGGCCTGGCTGCGGCCAAAGTCAAAAATGGGCACCAGCAGTTGCGGCGCGAAGGTCCAGGCCGACGTGCCGTTGCTGAACAAGGAGTCCAAATCGCTGCTGACGACGCCGGCGCTGCCCGTCAGTGTGATGCGTGGGAAGAATGCGGCCCGGGCGGCGCCGATGTTGGCGTTGTTCGCCAGCAATTGCTGCTCGGCCTGGCGCACATCGGGGCGGCGTGTCAGCAGGTCGGATGGCACGCCGGCTGGCAGGTCGGGCAGCAGGCCCTGGGCGGTCACCGGCAGGCCGGCTGGTAGATCGGCCGGCAGGCTCTGACCCACCAGCAGCACCAGGGCGTTCTCGTCCTGCGCACGCTGGCGCTGGGCCTGGGCCAGTGCGGCCCGGGCGCCTTCCAGCAGGGACTGGGCCTGGCTCAGTTCGATCTTGGAGGCAGCCTCATTGTCGAACTTGAGTTGGGTCAGGCGCAGGGACTCCTGGCGTGTCGTCACGGTTTCGCGGGTCACGCGCAGCAACTCATCGTCAGCCAGCAGCGTCAGATAGGTGTTGGCAACCGACGCAATCAGGCTGATCTGCACCGTCTTGCGGGCCTCTTCGGTGGCCAGCAACTGGGCTTGAGCGGCCTGGCTCAAGGCAGCGACGCG
>JAVBYK010000495.1 GCA_030824095.1 bacterium | reverse complement strand
GACCCGGACATTGTGGATGCCTTCCTGGCGTTGACTGAACAGTTCCAGGCAGTGGCCCAGCGCTATGCGGACAGCGACGCCGATCTGGCGCACAAGGCAGAGACCCTCAAGGTCATCACCGGCTGACATCGGCCGCAACGCGCTTCACCAGAGGGCTTCATGAACCGGATCGCATTTTTCTTCGCGGCGCACATGCGCTGGGCCTGGGCCGGCATGCTCTGCATCGGCCTGGGCGTGGGCGCACTGGTGTGGTCGGCCGACGTGAACTGGCGCCAGCAGCAACGCCTGTCGCTGCTGGAGACCGAGGCGCAGCGCAGTGGCATCGAGATCATGTCCAGCACGCTCAATGGCAACCTGATGGGCTCCATCACACTGCTGGGCCTGATTGACAGCGACATCAAGCAGGACGCCACCAATGGCCTGCTGTCTGTCAATGCCAATATTCCGGCCAAGCTGGCCGCCGTGGGCAGCTCGTTTGATGCGGATGGCGTGTTCGTCGTCGGCAGCGACGGCATCATCAAGACCGCGTGGGACAGGACCAGCGCGCCATCCACCGGTCTCAACGTGCAGTTTCGCCCCTATTTCCAGATGGCCATGCAGGGCAAGACCAATGTTTATGCAGCGGTCAGCATGGCCCGGGGTGACCGCGCCATCTATTTCACCGCGCCGGTCTTTGCCGAGCAGGCCAAGTCCACTTCGGGTGTGGGCGCACTGGTGGCCCGCACCACGCTGGACCGGGTGGATGGCCTGCTGAAAAACCGATTTGACACCGCCTTGTTGCTGTCGCCACAGGGTGTGGTGTTTGCCAGCAACCGCTCGGAATGGGTTGGGCGTCTGGCAGGGGAGGTCACGCCCCAGCGCATCAAGGACATCCGGGACCTGAAACAGTTCGGCACGCTGTTTGACAGCACCGAGCCGCAGCCCCTGCCAGTGGCCCCCACCACAGGTGTGCAGAGCATGGGGGGTGTTCCCTATGCTGTAGCCCATGCCAAGGTGAACTGGAACGACCCATCTGGCGACTGGAGCCTGCTGGTGCTGGAGGACCTGTCCCAATCCGTGCCCTGGAAGTTCACTGCGGCACGCGCCAGTGTGGCGGCAATCCTGGTGGGCTTGCTGGGCTGGATGCTGCTGCACCTGTTCAAGGGGCGCTATGCCCAGGCGCAGGCCAGCGACAAGCTGCAGTTGTTTGCCCAGACGCAGGAGAGCCAGTTGCGCTACCGCACGCAGATGGCCACGGCCTTCGTGCACCTGCAGCAAAGCGACGACGTGCAGACCCTGTGCCAGAACTTCCTTCAGGAATCGCACCACCTGTTCGGCGCTCTGCAAGGCGTGGTCTATGTCAGGCAATCGGAGACCACCCCTCGCATGCAACTGATGGCCGCCTTTGCCTGTGGGGACACTGCGCCGCAGGAACTGGTGGTGGGCGAGGGGCTGCTGGGGCAGGTGGCCGCCGAGCAGCGCAGCCGGGTCATCACCACGCAGCAGCAAGGCATCTGGACCATACGATCCGGGCTGGGCAACGCCACACCCGGGGCCATTGTCATGGTGCCCATCGTGCACAACACCACGTTGCTGGGTGCGGTGGAAATCGCCATCCAGGACGGCGCAGACCAATTTGCGCACGACCACTTTGCCGAACTGACCCAGTTGCTGGCCATGAACCTCCAAATCCTGGCGCGTGCCCGGCACACGCAGCAGATTCTGGCCGACACCGCCGCGGCGCGCTTGGCCAGTGCCGAACTGCTGGGCTTCCAGCAGACCCTGATCGATGCCATTCCCTACCCGCTGTTCTACAAGGGGCCGGACGCGCGCTTTGTCGGCTTCAACCGCGCCTATGAAAAGGCTTTCAACGTGCAGCGCGAAACACTCATCGGCAAGACCGTGATGGAACTGGACTACCTGCCCCTGGAAGACCGCGTGGCCTACCAGGCCGAGGACGAGGCCACCATCGCATCGGCCGGCGTGGTGCGCCGCATCACCAAAATTCCGCTGGCCGATGGCAGGGTGCACTCCACGCTGTATTACGTGGCCGGCTTTTGCAAGACGGATGGCTCACCCGGTGGACTGGTGGGGACGGTGGTCGATCTGGATGCCCTGGGCGAGGAGGATAGGTCATGAAGTTCCTGTTCGCCGCGTTGCAGCGCCGGTCGCTGCGAACCAAGCTGGTGCTGGGTTTTTCCGGTCTGCTGCTGCTGACCCTGATCACGGGCGTGGCCAACCTGATGGCGCAGCGTGAACTGCGCCGGGAGCTGTCCGCACTGTATGAACAGGAATTGCTGGGTGTCTCCAACGTCAAGGATGCCCAGATCAACTACCTGGAGATTGGCCGCGAATTGCGCCAGGCAGCCCTGCTGGAGTCCGGCCCGCGGCGCGAGGCCTCGCTTGCCACCGTGGCTGCACTGGATGTCCGCTTGCGCAAGGAAGTGGCCGAGCTGCGTGGTCGCCTGCTGCAGGCGCAAACACGCGCGGCACTGGATGCGTTTGACCATGCCTACGCCATCTACCACGCCAATGTGGCCAAGGCCGTGGCTTTGTTGGGACGCAACTCGGAGGTGGTGTCTGCGGCCTTCATTGCATCCAACGACTTTGCGGCACCGGGGCGTACTGCCAACGCAGCTCTGGTCAAGCTGGCAGATATCAAGGAGGAGGGCGCCCGCCAGGCCATGGAGCAATCCCTGCAGGCCAGCGGCGACATCATCGCGCTGACCTACGCCTTGCTGGCAGGTGCTGCGGCCTTCAGTCTGTTGTTTGGCTGGCTGATTTCGCAGTCGATTCGCCGGCCTTCGGATGATGTGCGCCGGGCCGTGGAAGCTCTTGCCGAGGGAAAACTCGACACCACCATTCCACACACGGCCTACGCCAACGAGATTGGCAGCCTGGCCCGCTCGGTGCAGGTGCTGCAATCAGTGGCACTGCAAATGGAGACCCAAACGTGGATGAAGAGCCACCTGGCCAGCATCTCCAACGCATTGCAGACGGTGACCAGCTTCACCGAATTGCCCCGGGTTCTGTTCAGTGAAGTGTCGTCGCTGATGCAGATTGGACACGGCGCGTTCTATGTGTACGAAGAAGATTCGCGCCGCCTGCGCATGCTGGGTGGCTACGCGTTTCGGGAGCGCAAGTCGCTGGAGCAGTACTTTCCCCTGGGCCAGGGCCTGGTGGGGCAATGCGCCATGGAGCGCATGCCCATCATCCTGACCCACCCGCCGGCCGACTACATCCGCATCGGCTCCAGCCTGGTGGACGAGAAACCGGGCAGCATCTTGGTACTGCCCATTGTTCGGAACGAGCGTCTGCTGGGGGTGCTGGAGCTGGCAACCCTCACCCGTTTTGGTTCCAGAGAGCAGGCCCTGCTGGACGGCCTGATGCCAGTGCTGGCCATGAACCTGGAGATTCTGGAGCGCAGCGTCAGGACCAACAAGCTGTTGGAAGAAACCCAGAGCCAGGCCCGGGCCATGCGCGAGCAGGCTGCAACGCTGGAGTCTCAGGCGGGCGAACTGGCGGCCCAGCAAAACGCACTCAAGGACACCGAGGCCTGGTTCCGCGGCATCATCGAATCCGCACCGGACGGCATGCTGGTCACTGATGCGCGCGGCACCATCCTGCTGACCAACCCCAAGCTGGACGCGATGTTTGGCTATTCCGAGGGTGAGTTGGTGGGTCAGTCCATGGAAGTGCTGGTGCCGGCCTCCCTGCGTCAGCAGCATGCGCAACTGCGCGGCGGCTATGCAGAAAGCGGCAAGGCGGGTGCTACCGACAGCCTCAGCGGCGAACTGCGGGGTCTGCGCAAGGATGGCAGCGAGTTCGAAGCCGAAATCGGTCGCTCCCTGCTACCCGATGTGGGCGGACGGGGCGTCAGCCTGTGCGCATCGGTGCGCGACATTGCCGAACGCAAGCAGGCCGAGCAGCAGCTCAAAGACGCCTTTGCCGAGGTGGCGCAGACCAAGAACCTGATGCAGGCGGTGCTGGACAACTCGCCGACGGACATCTACCTCAAGGACATTGAGGGGCGCTTTCTGCTCATCAATGCCAGCTTCGCGGCCTACCTGCGCAAGTTCTTCAAACTGGAGCCGCAGCAGATTCTGGGCCACACCATTGTGGAAGCGACGGGCGACGCCAGCGACACCTGGGGCGTGGAAACCGACCGGCAGGTGCTGGCCAAGGGCGAGTTGATGGAGTTCGAGCACAGCATGGAGCGCAATGGCCGCCAGGAAGTGCGCCAGGTCTTCAAGTTCCCGCTGCGTGATGGCAACGGCAGCATCTACGCCATTTGCGTGATCCGGCAGGACATTTCCGAGAAAAAACGCCTGGAGCAGGAAATGCGCAAGGCCAAGGAAACGGCTGAGGAGGCCACCCGCGCCAAGAGCGACTTCCTGGCCAATATGAGCCACGAAATCCGCACCCCGATGAACGCCATCATCGGCATGAGCCACCTGGCATTGCAAACCGACTTGGACAAGAAGCAGCGCAACTATGTGGAAAAGGTGCACCGCGCCGGCGAAAACCTGCTGGGCATCATCAACGACATCCTGGATTTTTCCAAGATCGAGGCTGGCAAGATGGGCATGGAGTCCATTCCCTTCCACCTGGAAGATGTCATGGACAACCTGGCCAACCTCGTCGGCATGAAGACCGAGGACAAGGGGCTGGAGCTGTTGTTTGCCGGCTCGCCCGATGTGCCCACCGCACTGGTGGGCGACCCGCTGCGCCTGGGCCAGGTGCTGATCAACCTGGGCAACAACGCGGTCAAGTTCACCGAGGCCGGTGAGATCGTTGTCGGCGTGGAAAAGGTGGCCGACCTGGCCGATGGCGTGGAGTTGCACTTCTGGGTCAAGGACACCGGCATCGGCATGACGCCCGAGCAGTGCGGCAAGATGTTCCAGAGTTTCAGTCAGGCCGATGCCTCCACCACCCGCAAATACGGTGGCACGGGCCTGGGGTTGGCCATTTCCAAGAGCCTGGTCGAGGCCATGCAGGGCCGCATCTGGGTCGAAAGCGAACCTGGCAAAGGCTCCACCTTCCACTTCCATGCGCGCTTGGGTGTGCAAGCCCATCCGCAGGCGCGGCGCATGTACCAGGCCGATGACCTGCTGGGCGTGCGTGTGCTGGTGGTGGATGACAACGCCAGCGCCCGTGAAATCCTCTCCACCATGGCCAAGACCTTCGGCCTGGAAGTGGACGTGGCCCACGACGGCACCGAGGCCCTGCGCATGGTTCAAGAGGCCGACGCCAAGGGCCTGCCTTATGACCTGGCCCTGATGGACTGGAAGATGCCGGTCATGGACGGCGTGGAGACCGTGCGCCAGATGCGCAGCGGCGCCTTGAGCAAGGTACCCACCGTCATCATGGTCACTGCCTTTGGGCGCGAGGAAGCCTTGTCCAGTGCTGCGGAGCGCAGCGTGGGACTGTCCACCGTGCTGACCAAGCCGGTAACACCCTCCACCCTGTTGGAGGCCATCGGCGAGGTCCTGGGCAAGGGCCTGGAGGTCGTCACACGCAGCGAGGCGCGAGCCGATGGACAGCAGGAGTCCATGGCCCAGCTCAAGGGTGCACGGGTGTTGCTGGCCGAAGACAACGACATGAACCAGGAACTGGCCATGGAGCTGCTGGCCAGTGCCGGCATGGAGGTGGTGTTGGCGGTCAACGGCCAGGAGGCACTGGACATTCTGGCCAAGGACAGCCGCTTCGACGGTGTGCTGATGGACTGCCAGATGCCGGTGATGGACGGCTACACCGCCACGCATGCAATCCGTGCCAACCCGGCCTGGCGGGACATTCCCATCATTGCGATGACGGCCAACGCCATGGCCACCGACCGGGAAAAGGTGCTGCAGGCCGGCATGTGCGACCACATCGCCAAGCCACTCAACGTGGCCACCATGTTTGCAACCATGGCTCGGTGGATCAAGCCGCGACAGGCTGACAAGGCTGCCTCGTGAGACCCGCCATGCAACACCCAGCCACGACACCCATGCCCGACGCTTCGGCCGCCCTGCAGCGCTCCAGCCGCAAGGTGCGCGGCCTGTTGCGCCGCCTGAGCTGGGGCGTGCCCGCCATCGGTCTGCTGCTGATCGTCGTCATGGCGGGCGCCTTCTACCAGTGGCGGGCCAAGCCGGCGGCCCTGGCCAATGCCCAGATTGCACAGCGCGAGGCTGCCGAGCACATGGCTTCCCGAGTGGACGCCCTGGCCGCCCAGATTGACCGCATTGTGCTGACCATGCGCGACTGGACCCAGGAGGGGGTGCTGGGTCTGGATGATGCGGCGGCCCTGAACCGGGTCATGATTCCAGCCATCACCCAGCGCACCATCATCAGCAGCGTGCACCTGGCCAGCGATGAGGGCCGGGAAATCCTGCTGCTCAAGGTGCCGGAGGGCTGGAAGAACCGGGTCACGCATGTGCCCAAGAGCGGCAAACAGCAGCACTGGCTGGCGTGGAAGGATGCCCGCACCCGTATCGGTGAGGAGTGGAAGGAGCAGGACTACGACCCCCGCAAACGGCCCTGGTTCACCGGCGTCATGACAGCGCCCGAGAACACGGTCTATTGGACCGCACCCTACCTGTTCCAGACCACCCAGGAACCCGGCATCACGGCCGCCGTGCGCTGGACCGATGCCGGTAACGGCCGACAATGGGTTGTCGCATTTGACGTGCTGCTGTCCGACCTGACGCGCCTGACGCTGGACATGGACTACGCCCGGCATGGGCATGTGACCCTGCTGACGCCGGACGGCAAGGTTCTGGGTCTGCCCCGCAACAATGGGTTCGACCAGCCGGATACCGTCAAAAAGGCTGTCATGCAGGAGCCCGGCGCCATTGGCCTCTCGGTACTGGCCTCCGCACTAAAAGCCGCGGCGAATGACACATCGCCTCTGGGTATCCGGGTGCCGGTTGCGGACGGCTTCTGGCGGGTCAAACTGCTGCCCCAGCCGCTGCGCAATCAGGAGTTTCGGCTGGCCCTGAGCGCGCCGGAGAGCGACTTTGCCCCCTGGTCCCGGCGCTTCTCGATTGCCATGGCCCTGGGGCTGCTGACGCTCACCGTTTGTGGCGCCGTGCTGGCCATGCGTCTGTACCGCAAGGTGGCCGAACCCGTCAGCGCGCTGTTTGAACAATTGGCCGCTGGCAACCAGGAGTTGGCGGCCCAGGGGAGCCGGGCCACGGCGATTGCCGAGCTGTCCACCGCGCTGCAAAAGGCCCAGAATTTTCCCGAACTTGGAACGGCCCTGCTGACGGGGCTGGCCACGCGCCTGGCGCTGGGGCAGGGCAGCCTGTACCTGGCCGACACCGTGAACCAGCGCCTGGTGTTGAGCAGCGGATATGCCCGCCAGGGAGACCCGACTCTGGCGCCGGCCATTGCCTATGGCGAAGGCCTTGTCGGCCAGTGCGCGCTGGAGCAGCGCCTGATTCGCCTGGACAACCCGGTCGCGGACCCGGTGCGGGTGGACTCGGCGCTGGCCCGCGCCAAACCCCGGACGATCCTGATCCAGCCGGTGATGAACAACGGTGTCTTGCTCGGCATCGTGGAGCTGGCCCTGCTGGAAGCCTTTTGCGACGATGACCAGGCCCTGCTGGACAGCCTGCTGCCCATGCTGGCCTTGTGCATGGAAATCCTGGAGCGCAACCAGCGCACCCAAGGCTTGCTGCTGGCCACGCAACAGCAGGCCGATGAACTCGCCGCGCAGCAAAAGCTGATTGCCGAGAACGAGGCCCGCCTGACCCAGTTGCTGGAGGACAGCCCCTCGGCCGTGACCATGGTGGATATGGACGGCCACGTGGTGTTTGCCAACCGGCGTCTGGCTGACATGCTGGGCGTCACGCTGGAACAGCTGAAGAGGCGCAAGGGCTCCGAATTTTGGGCCAGCATCGAAGAGCGCGATGCCTTCTTGCAGCAGTTCAGAACCGAGGGGCGGGTGGACGACTACGAAGCCCGTTTCCGCGACTCCAAGGGCAAGGAAATCTGGGTGCTGCTCAATGCCCGCTGGACCCAGCAGGGTGATCAGCGCCT
>JAVBYK010000078.1 GCA_030824095.1 bacterium | reverse complement strand
CTGGCCCGCCCGCTGCGCGACTACACCGCCGCCGAGCGGGTGGACGTGGTGCTCACCAACCCACCCTTTGGCGGCGTGGAAGAGCCAGGCATCGAACAGGGCTACCCTGCCGACGTGCGCACCAAAGAAACGGCAGACCTGTTTCTGGTGCTCATCAAACACATCCTCAAAGCCCACGGCCGTGCCGCGCTGGTGCTGCCCGACGGCACCCTGTTTGGCGAAGGTGTCAAGACGCGGATCAAAGAGCAACTGCTGAACGAATGCAACCTGCACACCATCGTGCGCCTGCCCAACGGCGTGTTTGCGCCCTACACCGGCATCAAGACCAACCTGCTGTTCTTCACCAAGGGCACACCCACCAAGGAAGTCTGGTACTACGAGCACCCGTATCCGCCGGGTGTGAAGAACTACAACAAGACCAAGCCCATCCGCATCGAAGAGTTCGATGCCGAAAAAGCCTGGTGGGGCAGTGAGGCCGATGGCTTCGCCAGCCGTGTGGAGAACGAACGCGCCTGGAAGGTCAGCATTGAGCAGATCCAGGCCGCAGGCTACAACCTGGACCAGAAGAACCCCCACGCCGTAGACACCGTGAGCCACGACCCCGAGCAACTGCTGGCCGACTACGCCCGCCTGCAAGGCGAAGCCCAGGCCCTGCGTGATGAGCTGAAAGACATATTGGCCAAATCGCTTGCTAGCCCTCGTTGAATCTGCGTATGCCGCTATCAAGTTTGAACCTACTGGCCACCGTTCCAGCCGAGGTGACGTGTCAACCTGTAGCCAAGCAGGGGGCTTTTCTGCATAATTCGTTTTCAAATACAAAACATTCGTTTCTATTTTGAAAACAAATATCTCCCTCTCCGAACTGCTGTTTCCCAACCAGTACCGGCGCAAGGTGTTAGCCCTGTTGCTCATGCAGCCGGACCAGAAGATGCACCTGCGCGAGCTGGCGCGCCAGACGCAGGCGGCTCCGGGTACCCTTAAAAAAGAGTTGGACGCGCTGTGCTTTGTGGGCTTGCTCACCAGTGAACGGGTGGGTAACCAGGTGCAGTTTCAGGCCAACCAGGCCCACCCCATCTTTGCCGAACTGCAGGCGCTGGTGCGCAAAACCACGGGGCTAGCCGATGTGCTGCGGCAAGCCTTGCAGCCGCTGGGCGACCAGGTGGCACTGGCCCTGGTGTTCGGCTCCATGGCCAGCGGCAGCGCCCACGCGGGCAGCGATGTGGACTTGTTGGTGGTGGGCAGCGCCAGCTTCGCCCAGGTGGTGGAAGCCACCTACGCCGCCCAGACCCAACTGGGGCGCGAGATCAACCCCAAGGTCATGACCGCCGCCGAATGGGCCGCCAAACAGTTGGAGGGCAACCCGTTTGTGCAAGAGCTGCTGGCCAAACCCCAAATACTGCTGATCGGAACACTCAATGCCTGAAGCAGAACTCAACAACCTCGCGCGCATCGGCCAGCTCGACAAAGTGCCTTTTTCTGCCGACCTGTTGCGCAAAATGCTGGCCACTGCCCGCACCCGCCTGCAAGACGCACAGCGCACGGACAACAGCCTGGAGACCCGCTTCGACTGCGCCTACACCGCCATTCGTGCGGTGGCCGATGCTGCCTTGCTGGCCCAGGGCTGGCGCACCGCCACCAGCAAGCCCGGCCACCACCAAACCACCATCGGTTGTCTGGTGCACACATTGGGCGTGAGCCCCGCCACGGTGCCCGTGCTCGACGCCCTGCGCAAGCAACGCAACCTCAGCGATTACGACGGCGAACTCGTCACCGACCAAGCCCTGCACGAATGCCTGCAGCAAGCCGCAGCCCTGGTCCAGTTGGCCGAGCAGCAACTGCAGGCATTTGTGAATAAAAACACCCGCTAGCCCTCGTGGAATGTGCGCATGCTGCTATCAAATTTGAACCTATTGGCTATTGCTCCCGGCGGCGTGGCGCGATTGCGCGAGCTGATTTTGACGCTGGCGGTGCAAGGCAAGCTGGTGCCGCAAGACCCCAAGGATGAACCTGCCAGCGAACTGCTGAAGAAGATACGGGCGGAGAAAGACCGGCTGATTGCAGAGGGCAAGATCAAGCGGGACAAGCCGCTTGCGGGGATTGCGGAAGAGGAAAAGCCGTTTGGGTTACCGCAGGGGTGGGAGTGGGTGCGTGCACTCGACATTTGCGCGCTGATTACCGACGGGGATCATCAGCCGCCGCCCAAAGCCGAAACAGGTGTGCCTTTCTTAGTTATTGGTGATGTTCGTACTGGAAAGGTCGTTCTTCACGGCGCGTCTCGTTTTGTGCCCGAGAGCTATTTTGAAGAGCTTGATTGGGGCAAGAAACCGTGTCTTGGAGATGTTCTCTACACCACGGTCGGGAGTTTTGGAATTCCGGTTCCAGTTATCCAACAACAGCGTTTCTGCTTTCAGCGACACATTGCATTGCTTCGCCCTGCAGTCGTAGAGTTGCAAAGTTTCTTGGCACTTGCCTTGCGAACAAGATTGGCGTTCCAGCAGGCTGAAGAAGGCGCTACCGGCATTGCTCAGAAAACAGTGCCTCTTTCTGCCCTTCGTGACCTCAAGTTGCCGCTTCCCCCGCTCGCCGAACAATCCCGCATCGTCACCCGCGTCGAAGAACTCATGCGCCTGTGCGACGCGCTCGAAGCCAAAGGCCAGCTAGCAGCCACAGCACATGCCCAACTCGTCAGCACCCTGCTGGCCACGCTCACCGACAGTGAATCGCCCGCGCAACTGGCCGACAACTGGCACCGCATCGCCACCCACTTCGACATGCTGCTAGACCGCCCCGAGGCCGTAGACGCCCTGGAGCAAACCATCCTCCAACTCGCAGTGCGCGGCCTGCTCGTCCCCCAAGACCCGCAAGACGAACCAGCAAGCGAACTGCTCAAGAAAATCCGCGCCGAGAAAGACAAGCTCATCGCCGAGGGCAAGATCAAGCGCGACAAACCCCTGCCGCCGATTGCGGAGGATGAACAGCCGTTTGCTTTGCCACTGGGGTGGGAGTGCGCAAGGTTGGATGAACTATCAATAGTTGTGGTCGATTGCCCGCACTCTACTGCGAAGTTTGTCAGCACGGGGCTGCTTTGCATTGATACCAATAGCTTCAAAGATGGTGTTCTTTTGCCGCATAAGTTGAGATACGTAGATGAGGCAACTTTCGTAGAGCGGATTGCTCGTCTGCAGCCGGAGCCTGGTGATCTTGTCTTTGCGCGTGAGGGCTCAGTCGGTGAATCTCTCATCATTCCGGATGGGGTTGTTGCCTGCTTAGGCCAGCGAGTAATGCTGTTCCGTTTTTCAAGGAACGTATCAAACGAATTTGTCAGACTAGTAGTCACTTCAAAAGGGTTCCTCGACAAATTGCTAACCCTGCATAAGGGTATTGGTGCAAAGCATGTGAATGTCGGAGATATGCGATTGGCAGTGGTTCCCGTACCACCCCTCGCCGAACAATCCCACATCGTCACCCGCGTAGCCCAGCTGCGCCGCCTGTGCGCCGACCTGCGCCAGCGCCTGTCCGCCAGCCAATCCACCCAAGCCCATCTGGCCGAGGCGTTGGTGCAGAGTGTCGGATAACGTTATTTACCTAATTGGTAAAGAAATGATAGAATAACTATCAACAAAACGGAGGTGTTCTTGGAGATTCGATTCAAGGACAAGCAGCTACGGGAGCTCTGCGAGAAGAGGGCGGTGGCTGTCAAGAAGCTTGGGGATATCAGTGCGCGCAAGCTGCAAACGCGATTGGCGGATATCGCTGCAGCGACCCGCGTGACTGATTTGATTGCGGGAAATCCGCATCCACTCAAAGGAGATCGCCATGGTCAATTCGCTCTGGACTTGGGGGGCGGTTGGCGCTTGGTTTTTGCTCCTGCCAACGAACCTATACCGCGTCGGGACGACGCTTCCATCGACTGGTCCGCTGTGACCATCGTGTGCATTGAATACATCGGGGACTACCATGACTGAATTACCTGTGCAGGGTGCAGACGCGCCGTTCGCGCCGGATTGGGTGTCACCTCCCGGAGACACCATTCTTGACCTTCTGGAGGAGCGTGATTGGACGCAGCAGCAATTGGCAGACCGGCTTGGGTACTCTCTCAAGCACGTTAACCAGTTGATCAAGGCCAAAGTGCCGTTGACCGAAGACGCCGCCATCCGCTTGCAGAATGTTTTGGGTGCATCGGTGGGCTTCTGGCTCACGCGCGAGGCGCATTACCGTGAGCGTGTTGCGGTACTGGATGCAGCAGAGCGTCAAGTGCCCATGGTCCCTTGGCTAGAGCGCTTTCCCATCAAGGAGATGATGGACGTTGGCATCCTGACCAAACGACGGGCCGACGCAAAGTCCAAGCCCGGAATGGTTGGCGAGTTGCTGAGCTTTTTTGGTGTGGCAACTCCAGACCAATGGCAAAGCCAATACGGCTGCATGGAGCTGGCCTTTCGCCGCAGCCGGGAAGAACAAGCAGATGTGGCTGCAATTTCTGCCTGGCTTCGCATGGGTGAGCGCCGTGCTGAAAAGCTGGACGGCCCTCCCTACGACGAGGCTCTCTTTAAGGCAGCCTTGACGGACGTACGCGGACTCAGCTGCCAGCCGCCTCAAGAGTTTCAGCCCCGGATGCAACAGCTTTTGCATGAGGCTGGCGTCGCGTTTGTTCTGGTTCCTGCCCTGCCCAGAACACACGTGTCAGGCGTCGCGCGTTGGCTGAATGCGCGTCGGCCTCTGATTCAGCTATCTCTATACGGCAAACAGAATGATCGGTTTTGGTTTAATTTCTTTCATGAGGCGGCTCACATACTCCTGCATAGTCAGCAAAAGAAGTCCGTCTTTCTTGACGATCCCTCAAAGGCTGGCTCTACATCCAAAGAGGAGCAGGAAGCCAATGCGTGGGCGCGAGATTTTCTGATCCCGCCCAATCAGGCTAGATCACTTGTAGATTTGCCCAAAACGAAGACCGCTGTTATCAGCTTCGCCCAATCTATTGGCGTACACCCAGGCATCGTCGTCGGACGAATGCAGCACGACCAACTGCTAGATGTGCGATGGCTGAATGATCTGAAGGTGAGCTTTGCTTTTACGCCTTAGTCTTAATCAGCGTTTGCAGAGTCGAGACACGTTTCCGGCGATTGGTAGCGACTACCGACGAAGATTATTTCTTGTCTAAAGAGGCTGCAAATTAGACAAGCCCAACCATCAACTCGCCTTACTTGCTACTCGGAAACGCAAACACCGCCCCCTCGCGCACGCCCGCACTCGGCCAGCGCTGGGTAATCGTCTTGCGCTTGGTGTAGAAGCGCACCGCATCCGGGCCGTAGGCGTGCAGGTCGCCGAACAGGCTGCGCTTCCAGCCGCCAAACGAGTGGTAGGCCACCGGCACGGGCAGGGGCACGTTCACACCCACCATGCCGACCAGGATGTTGTCGGTGAAGTAGCGGGCGGCCTCGCCATCGCGGGTGAAGATGCAGGTGCCGTTGCCGTACTCATGGGCGTCGATCAGGTCCATGGCTTCCTGCAGCGTCTTCACGCGCACCACGCCCAGCACCGGGCCGAAGATTTCCTCCTGGTAGATCACCATGCCGGGCTTGACGTTGTCGAACAGGCAGGGGCCGAGGTAGTAGCCGTCCTCATGGCCGGCGATGGTCAGGCCACGGCCGTCCACCACCAGTGTGGCGCCTTCCTTCACGCCCTGGTCCACATAGCCTTTAACCTTCTCGAAGTGCGGCTTGGTCACCAGCGGGCCCATGTCCATGCCGGGCGCGGTGCCGGGGCCGACCTTCATCTTGCTGATTTCAGTCTTTAGGCCGGCAATCACGGCGTCGGCGGTGGCGTCGCCCACGGCCACAACCAGCGGGATGGCCATGCAGCGCTCGCCGCAGGAGCCATAGGCCGCGCCCATCAAGGCGCTCACCGCGTTGCCAATATCGGCATCGGGCATGACCACGGCGTGGTTCTTGGCACCGCCCAGGGCCTGTACCCGCTTGCCGTGGGCACACCCGGTGGTGTAGATGTATTCGGCAATGGGCGTGGAGCCGACAAAGCTCACAGCCTTGACGCGCGGGTCGGTCAGCAACGTGTCCACCGCCTCCTTGTCGCCATTGACCACATTCAGTACGCCGGGTGGCAGGCCGGCTTCCAGTGCCAGTTCGGCAATGCGCAGCGTGGAGCTTGGGTCGCGCTCGGAGGGCTTCAACACAAATGTGTTGCCACAGGCCACGGCCATGGGCCACATCCACAGCGGCACCATGGCGGGGAAGTTAAACGGGGTGATGCCGGCGGTCACGCCCAGCGCCTGGAATTCGCTCCACGAGTCGATGGCCGGGCCGACGTTCTTGCTGTGCTCGCCCTTGAGCAGTTCGGGCGCGTAGCTGGCGTATTCCACGTTTTCAATGCCGCGCTGCAACTCGCCCAACGCGTCGCTCAGCACCTTGCCATGTTCGGCGGTGATCAGGGCGCAGAGTTCCTCGGCGTTCTGCTCCAGCAAAACCTTCAGATTGCCCATCACGCGGGCGCGCTTGAGCGGCGGTGTGTTGCGCCATGCGGGGAAGGCAGCCTGCGCGTTGGCAATGGCTTCTTCAACGGTGGCCTTGGGGGCCAGCAGCACGCGCTTCTCGGCCTTGCCGGTGGCGGGGTTGTACACGTCTTGGGCGCGTGTGCCGGTGGTGACGATCTGGCCGCCAATCAGGTGGCCGATGGTGGGGAGCTGGGACATGGATTTTCCTGGGTGATTTTCAATAAAAATGGCTGTTATCCCTCGTGGATACTGCGCAAGCAGCTATCAAAACAAGAGCATATCGAGTCAGACGGTGGCGTTCAGCGACTCACCCAGCGCGTTGATCAGGCTGTCAATCTCGGCGGCGGTGGCGATGAAGGGTGGGGCCAACTGGATCGTGTCACCACCATAGCGCACGTAGAAGCCTTTTTCCAGGCATTTCATCGCGATCTCGTACGGGCGCTTGGCCGGCTCGCCGGGTGCGCTTGCGATCGTGAAGCCGGCGGCCAGGCCGTAGTTGCGGATGTCGGCCACGTGCTTGGCGCCCTTCAGGCTGTGCACGGCCTGCTCGAAATGTGGCGCCAGTGCGGCCACGCGCTCGACCATGTTTTCCTTGACCAGGACGTCCAGTGCGGCGATGCCGGCGGCGCAGGCCACCGGGTGGGCGGAATAGGTGTAGCCGTGGGCGAACTCCAGCATGTAGTCCGGTCCGCCCTGGGCCATGAAGGTGTCGTAGATGTCCTTCTTGGCGACCACCGCGCCCAGCGGCTGAGCACCGTTGGTGACCTGCTTGGCGATGTTCAGGATGTCGGGTGTCACGCCAAAGGCGGCGGCACCGGTGTAGGCGCCCATGCGGCCGAAGCCGGTGATGACCTCATCAAAAATCAGCAGGATGTTGTTGGCGGTGCAGATCTCTCGCAGGCGCTGCAAATAGCCCACTGGCGGAATCACGACGCCGGCGGAACCCGACATGGGCTCGACGATGACGGCGGCGATGTTACTGGCATCGTGCAGCGCAATGAGCTTGAGCAACTCGTCGGCCAGTTCGGCGCCGGTCGGTGGCATACCCTTGTAGAAGGCGCCGGCGGCGGGCTGGGTGTGGGGCAGGTGGTCGGCCTCAATGCCCTGACCAAAGGTCTTGCGGTTCCCAACGATGCCACCGACCGAGATGCCACCGTAGTTCACACCGTGGTAGCCCTTCTCGCGGCCGATCAGACGTGTCTTGGTGCCCTGGCCCTTGGCACGCCAGTAGGCGCGCGCCATCTTGAGCGCGGTGTCGGCGGACTCGGAACCCGAGCCGGTGAAGAACACATGGTCCAGCCCGGCGGGCATGAGTTCGGTGATTTTGTTGGCCAGCTCGAAGGACAGCGGGTGGCCGTACTGGAAGGCGGGCGAATAGTCCATGGTGCCAACCTGGCGGCTCACCGCCTCGGTGATCTCGGCACGGCCGTGGCCCAGGCCGCAGCACCACAGGCCGGACAGGCCATCGAACACCTTTTTGCCGTGGCTGTCGGTGTAATAGGCGCCCTGGGCGCTGACCAGCATGCGGCCGCTTTGTGGGCCGGCGGACTTGAAGTTGCGGTTGGCCGAGAAGGGCATCCAGTGCGCCTC
>JAVBYK010000504.1 GCA_030824095.1 bacterium | reverse complement strand
ACCGGCACGCATCGTCACCGGCTACCAGGGTGGCGCCTTCAACGGCATCGACGGCTACTGGACGGTCCGTCAGAGTGACGCCCATGCCTGGGCCGAGGTCTGGGTGGCGGGCCAGGGCTGGCTGCGGGTCGACCCGACCTCGGCCGTGTCACCCGGGCGCACTGGCAGCTTCGAGCGCCTGGAGGCGCCGCGCAACATCATCACCACCGCGCTCAGCCGAGTCAGCCCACAGTTCACCATCAACCTGCGGGCCCTGTGGGACGCCGCCAACAACGGCTGGAACCAGTGGGTGCTGAACTACACGCAAAGCCGCCAGCTCAACCTGCTGCGCAACCTGGGGTTCGAGTCGCCCAGTTGGGAGGACCTGAGCTACCTGCTGATCGGTCTGGTGGTAGCCGCCAGCCTGACCGGGGCCGCCTGGACCCTGTGGGA
This sequence comes from bacterium, assembly GCA_030824095.1. Taxonomy (GTDB): domain Bacteria; phylum Pseudomonadota; class Gammaproteobacteria; order Burkholderiales; family Burkholderiaceae_C; genus Allorhodoferax. Next base: position 7,701 of record JAVBYK010000504.1, on the reverse strand, counting down.
GCGCCACCGCCAGGACCCCTGGCTGCGCCTGCTGCACCGCGCAGCGCAGCAATTGCGCCGCGCTGGCCTCACCCTCTCCGACCACACGCCGCCACGCCAGATGGCCCGCCTGCTGCAGGAACGCAGCACCGGCCTGCAACCCATTTGCGACTGGCTGCTGCGCATGGAGGCCTGGCGCTACGCACCGCATTCCCACGCCCGGCAACTGGCTACACTGCAACGCGAGTTCCGACAACTGCCCTGGCCCCAACGCATTCCGTGAATGGAGCGGCTTCGCCACCGACCGGAGTGCGATACTTGGACACCGCCTGGCCCCGTTTTCCTGATCCACCATTGAGCATTAGCGCGCACTACCAAAAGGCACACCCCATGTCCGAACCAAGCATCTGGTCGTTCCAGGACAACTTTGATTTCAAAACCGATGTAGGCCCTGACAGCCACTTCCATTTTCCGCTGGAGCACCAGCGGGGCAGCTACAGCCGGCAAGCTATGTTGCAAACGTTCCAACTGGATGGCACCGGCACCTTGCGGCCCGGTGTGGCGGCCAGAACCAATGAAGCCGTTCTGTTCGGCGGGCACATTGGCTGCGGCAAATCCACGGAACTACGTGACTTTGCCGTCCTGTTTGGGCGCTCGTACACGGTCAGCCATTTGGAAATCACCAAGACGCTGGACATCAACAACCTGCGCTTCAGCGACCTGCTCATGGCCTTGGCCGAAGAACTGGTCAAGACCTTTGAACGAGCAGACCTGTCACTACAGCCGGCCAGCGTCTTCATCGACCCCGTCGTCAACTGGTTCGAAACACGCATCGTCAAGCAGGATCGCTTCAAGGACCTCGAAGGCGAAATCAAGACCGAGGCCAAGGCAGGCGGCGGCATCCCCTTCCTGGTCGGTCTTCTGGCCACCATTACCGCCAAGGTGCGCGGCGGCGTCAGCTACCGCGAAGAGCTGCGCAACGAGGTCCGAAACGGCTTCTCGCAATTACTCGGCCACTTCAATGCACTGATCGCCCATGCCAATGACCTTCTAGCCAAACAAGAGCGGGGGCCGTTGCTCTTCATCATCGACGGCACCGACAAACTCGCGCGCGAAGACTCCGAAACTTTTTTTAACGCCGACATCAACCAGCTCGGGCAAATCCAGACCAATCTGGTGGTGTGCGCGCCCATTTCGGTGCTGCTGGAATCGGGCACCATTGCACAGCGCTTTGTCCGCGTGCAATTGCCGATGGTGAAGATTTTCGAGCCCGATGAAACGCCCCGCGCTGACGAGGAGAACGCACTCATCGATCTGGTGCTCAAGCGCATGCCCATCACCTATTTCGACGACCGCGAAACCGTGCGTTATCTGGTTCAACACAGCGGCGGACATGTGCGCGATCTGCTGCGGCTGGTGCGCGCTTGCTTTGGCCATTTGGATGCGGCGCCCATCACCCGCAACGTAGCACAACTGGCCGCGAGTAATATGGCATCGGAATACCAGCGCCTGGTGCGCAAGGACGACTGGCACGAGTTGGTGAAGATTGACCTCTCGCGCGGTGACGAAAAAGACCGCACCGACGACCGCCTGCGGTTGCTGTACGACCTGGTGCTCCTTGAATTCAACAACTACTGGTGGCGCAGCCACCCCCTGGTGCGCACCCTGCCCGCCTACAAAAAGGCCCTGGCAACCGCGCAAGAGCAAACCTAAGCCGCGGCATAGGCGTCCAAGCCGCACCACCCAAACACCATGGCCGTGCAAGCCCCCCTTACACCAGCGGCCCCTGACGCCCAACTGGTGCGCAGCGAGCATTCGGGCGATTTCCTGCGCCTGTCGCGCCTGTGGCAGCGGCGCACCCACTTCAGCCTGATTTTTGCGGCCGTCGACAACCCCGACTACCGCGATGAACTGATCGCGCGCCTCGATGGCACGGCGCAAAGCGCGCGTATTGACCTGGCTGCGGCGGATGAACCGCTGGTGCTGCTGAACCGTTTGCAACAGGCCCACGCCGGTGGCGCCAGCCGCGTGCATGTGTGCATGGCGGAGAGTGGGCCTCTTTCAGCCGACTGGTGGCAACAAGCCAACCTGCTGCGAGAACGCATGGCGGAAGCCTTTCCCGGCGTGGTAGTGCTGTGGTTGAGTGACAGCAGCATCAATGCGGCGGCACACCAAGCCCCGGACATGTGGAACTGGCGGGAGACGGTCGTCACTTTCATTACTCCGGTTAAGTCTTCTGCGCCCTCTCTACCCGGTGCTCCGTTTAGCTACACCTCCGCAGCCGACAAAACGGAGATTCGCAATCGACTGGAACAAATCACCCAATACATTGCCACGCACAGTGGAAATAGCGGTGAAATAGCACACTTGCAGTTGGAAGCAGCGGAAGCACACAAGCTACTAGGGAACTGGGACGAGAGTGAAGCCTGCGCTCGCTCAGCTGCCCAACTCTTCGCTGATCAAGACAACCCCTTGCAGGCAGCGCATGCTAAGAGCCATATTGCAAGCATTCTGCGAGATCGAGGTAACTTGGATGAAGCACTGCTCATTCTTCGTAGCGAAGCTTTACCCGTATACGAGCAGTTGGGCAACTTGCGTGAAGTGGCAAAAACGAAAAGCAAAATTGCCGACATTCTCTATTCGCGTGGCGAATTGGGCGAAGCACACGCCATTCTCCAAAACGAGGCTCTGCCTATCTACGAACAGCTCAGCGATGCGCGCTCAATTGCCGTTACTAAAGGCCAGATTGCAAGCATCCTGGAGGTTCGCGGTAACCCAGATGAGGCGTTGGCCCTGCGTCAGAACGAACAATTGCCAATATACGAACAAGTTGGTGACATCCGCTCTATCGCGGTCGTCAAAGGAAGAATCGCCAACATACTGCAAACCCATGGCGCCTTAGATGAAGCTCTGGCAATTTACCAGCAAGAAACTTTGCCCATCTTTCAGCAGCTTGGAGATATCCAATCAACGGCAATCACCCGAAGTCATATTGCTGACATCCTGCAAGCCAGAGGCAGGCTCGAAGAGGCGCTAGCCATCCATCAGACTGAGACCTTACCCATCTTTCAACAGCTCGGTGACATACGCGCAATTGCAATCACCACCGACCGTATTGCCGACATCCTTCAAGCCCAAGGTAGGCTTGAGGAAGCGTTATCAATCCACCAAACTGAGACATTTCCCGTGTTTCAACAGCTCGGCGACTTACGCGGAGTTGCTGCGACCAAGGGCCGCATAGCTGACATCTTGCAAGCGCAAGGCAAACTCTCTGAAGCACTAGCCATCCGGCAAAACGATGTGCTACCTGCCTTTCAACAACTCGGCAATGCGCGCTGGGTAGCCGAAGCAAAGAGCAAAATCTCCGACATTCTGCGAGAGCTTGGCAGGTTCGATGAGGCGCTGTCCATACTACAAAGCGAAACGCTACCAGTCTACGAGCAACTCGGTGATGTGCGCTCTGTCGCAGTAACAAAAAGCCAGATTGCCAACATCTTGTTTGCGCTCGGCAGGTTTGACGAAGCACTAGCAATACAACAAAACGAAACACTGCCCGTCTACCAACAACTCGGCGATGTGCACTCCGAAGCCGTCACCAAAAGCCAGATTGCCAACATTCTTGAAGTAGGCGGCCAAGTTGACGAAGCACTAGCACTATGGCGCGACGAAGCACTTCCAGTGTTTGAACGCATTGGCTACTCCAATGAAGCGTCCATTGCCCGCGAACACATCGCCGCGCTGCAAGAGCAGTTGAACAAGCAAAACCGACGCGAATAGGCCGAGAGTCGCCCAGCAACTGGCTACACTGCAACGCGAGTTCCGACAACTGCCCTGGCCCCAAAAGCTCCCGTGAAATTTTCCCCCATCTCCGCCCGCGCACTGCTGCAAATAGCTATATTTTCTATAGCATTCTGTTCAATATCCACGAGGGCTAGCACCGAAAAAATCTTGAAGGGACCCAGCGCGAAGCCGACCCGGGCGCAGACTACGGCGGGCACGCGTGCCCGCCACGCGACCCACTTCAAGCGCAAGGCCGACAGCAGTGGACCGCTCTATGCCACACGCCCCGAGGTGCTCGGCGCCGCCAACGCGATTGCGGCGCGCCTGGACCTGGAGCCCGAGTGGGTACGCAACGCCATTGGTCAATCGCGCTACATGCCTGGAATTGCCCGGGCCATAACACCGCCGCCCGTGGGCACGGCCAAGAACTGGGCGCTGTACCGCAGCCGCTTTGTGGAACCCATGCGCATCCGTGCCGGCGTGAAGTTCTGGCAGGACAACCGCGAAACCCTGGAACGCGCTGAGGCGCAGACCGGCGTGCCCGCCGCCATCATCGTCGGCATCATCGGCGTGGAGACCATTTACGGCCAGCAGACCGGCACCTACCGCGTGATGGATGCGCTGACCACGCTGGCCTTTGACTTCCCGAAGGAACACCCCCGCTCCACCGAGCGTGCGGCGTTCTTTCTGTCGGAGCTGGAAGCCTTTCTGGCGCTGACCCACCGCACCGGCACCGACCCGCTGGCCCTGCGCGGCAGCTACGCCGGCGCCATGGGCCTGCCCCAGTTCATGCCGTCGAGCTGGAGCAAATTTGCAGTGGACTTCGACAGCGACGGCCGCACCGACCTGTTCCACAGCGCCGCCGATGTGATCGGCTCGGTGGCCAACTACTTCAAGGCACACGGCTGGAAGCCGGGCATGCCCACGCACTTCCCCGTGCGCCTGGTGGCCGAAGGCGCGGACCGTGCCGAACTGCTGGCGCCCGACATTCGGCCCACCTTTGCGCCAGCCGCCATGGCCGCCAAGGGTGGCGAGCTGGACGCCACGGCACTGCAGCACACCGGGCCACTGGCACTGGTGGAACTGCAGAACGGCGATGCTGACCCGCTCTACATGGCCGGCACGGAGAATTTTTACGCCATCACCCGTTACAACTGGAGCAGCTACTACGCGCTGGCAGTCATTGAATTGGGTCAGGAAGTGGCGGCCGCCATGTCAAAATAAACCATGACCGCCGCCGCCCATTCCCCCGCCCCCCAAGCCCCGGAAGAAGACGTCACCACTACGTTGTACCGAGCGGCCATCGGCCCGGTCAGCGGCGCGTATTACCTGCCGGTCTTCACCCGTTTCGAAGCCGCGGACCATGCGGGCATCAGCTGGAACACGGCCGCCGCCCTGACCACATTCAACTGGCTGGTGTTTCGCCAGCTCTGGCCGGCGGCGCTGGCCTATGTCGGCGCCATCGTGGCGGTGCTGCTGCTGGTGTTTGGCATCGGGCGGCTGGTGTTCCAGTTTTCCGACACACTGATGATGGCGCTGGCACTGGGCTTTGGGCTGGCTGCCTTTGTGCTGCCGGGCCTGTTTGGCAATGCCCTGCTGCACACCGAATGCCGCAAGCGCATGGCCGCCGCCATCGCCGCGCATACCGAACTCAAGGACGCCTGCGCCCAACTGACCCGCCAGGCCAGCACCCGCCGGCGCGCCATCTCCCTGACAGTCGCCAACGCTGCGTTCTGGATGCTGGTGCTGTATTCCTACCTGCAGTTTTCCGCGCTGGGCAACCTGACCGTCATGCCCCAGGGCGCACTGGAACCTGGCAATGTGGCGGTTGGGCGTGCGGTGGATGCCAGCGCATCCGCATCGGCCCCTATGGTGATGGCCTCCGCACCTGCCAAACCGGCGTCGCAGGTTGGCAGTGCGCCCACTCCGGTGGCGCCGGCCTCTGCAGCGTCCGCTCCTGCGGCTGTTGCACCCGTAGCAGTGGCTTCCAGCCCTGTTGCCAGCACGTCAGCGGCACAGCCCGCTTCTGCGCCGGTGTCCGCTCCGCTGGTTGCATCCGTGCCGGCATCGACGCCCTCCACGCCGGTAGCAGCAGCCCCCGCGGTGGCAGCCAAGGCCAGTGCAACGCCCGCCAAAGCCGCCCCTGCGGCTTCCAAGCCGGCTGGCAAGAGTGCAGTGATCAAGGAGGCTGAGAAGGCGGAAAAGACCGCGAAAGCGGCCAAGGCCACGAAGGCCGAAGAGAAGCGCGCCCAGGCGGCGCTCACCGACACAGCAACCGCGCCCAAACGCAAGGCCTCTGCAACCACCGCCAAAGCAAGTGCACCCAGCAGCGACAAGCCTTACTTCGTCAACGTCGGGCTGTTTGCCAAGCCGGAGAACGCTGCCAACGCGCACGCCAAGCTGCTGGAGGCCCAGTTGCCCTCCGTCGCCAAGGAACTCAAGTCCTCCAAGGTGCCGTCACTGACCCGTGTGCGGGTCGGCCCCTTCAGCACGCAGCAGGAAGCGCAGGCAGCCGTCGAGAAGATCAAGGCGCTGCAACTCGACGCCATCATCGTGCAGCCCTGAGACCGCTCTGGCGGGCTTACTCGTCGCTGAGGTGCGGCGTGCTCAAGCCTTCGGCCAGCTCACCGGTGTCGGGGTCGATCCAGTCGGCAACGCCCAGCTCATCTTCGGCCTCCTGCAGCGTCTCGCCGGGTTCTGCACCGTCTTCACCGGCCGACTCCATGTCCGCCAGTGCGGCTTCCAGCGTGTCGAACGGGCCGAACTCCTGATTGCCATCCGGCGACTGCCAGTGGTAGCCGTCGGGGCGCAGCATGACATGCCCCATGTCCACCTCGGTGATCGAATCGTCGCCATCGTCCAGCAATGCATCGTCTGCCATGGGAACCGCCGTATTGCCCGTCATGATGTCTCTCCAAATGTGACCAAGGTCTATGCCTTGATAGTACGCCTGTGCAGGCGGCGGTGTTTGACTTTGCACAAGTCAACCGGGTGTCACGCTCTCAAAAATGGGATGCAGCGCATCAATCCACAGTTCCAGTTCGGCCTCACCGATATCCAGATAGGCCAGGCACGCCGGGCCGTAGGCGGCCCACTCGCGCTGCTCCTTCGCGCCCTCGTGCAGGGTGACCAGATGCTCGGCCACAAGCGCCATGGCCACCAGCGTGCGCACGATGGGCTGGGTCTGGCTGTCGCGCAGGATCGTGAAGTCGTGGTGCAGACGCACCGCCAGGTAGATGGGTGACGGCAGACGCCAGGTGCGCGCTACCAGTGCACCCACCACCGCGTGGTCGGTCTTGTGCGCGGCGTTTTCGGTTTCGGTGAAGCTGCGGTCCTGGCGCGCCAGGGCTTCGGTCAGCGTGCCGGCGTAACCACGCACGCCCTGCATCAGGATCGGAATGCCCACGTGCCCAAACAGACCGCAGCTATAGGCCAACTCCGGGTCCACGCCATACAGTTGGCGTGCGATGTGGGCCATGGCCAGCGCACGGCGCGTGGATGAATCCCAAAAGTGTTCGAGCAAAGGGGAGCTGACACGAATCGCATTGCGCATCAGAAAGGCGGTCAGCAGTTTTTCCGACATGCGCAGGCCCAGTAGGCCCACCGCCTCGGAGGCCGATGTGACGGGGCGCGAACGCGCGTAATACGGGCTATTGGCGGTGCGAATCAGCGAGGCGGCCATGGCCACATCGCGGCCGGCAATATCGGCAATGACCAGTGGATCGGGATCGGCCTTGTCAACCTCCGCGCGCAAGGCCATCAGCAACTCGGGGCACGGCGGAATGGTGATATCCCGCAGCGGACCGGAGGCCAGCGCTCTGTCCAGTTCACGGTCTGTATCGGTTGGGGAGGCGCCTGAGGCGAGCTGGGTCTGCATTCCGGGTCCGGTCAAAAAAAGGGCTGAGCACCATTATTGCCCCGTTCTTTTACGCATTTCCTGAC
>JAVBYK010000512.1 GCA_030824095.1 bacterium | reverse complement strand
CAGTATGGGTTCGCACGGGAACGCAATCATGTCCACTACACTTGCGCACGAGGGCTACCAGCCCGGCCCCTCTGCAACCCAGCCGGTGAGCGCAATGATCCAACCTCCTCCTGTCAAGAAGCCACGGTCAGGCCCTCTGGCTGACCTTATCTTTGGCTGGGTGGCCAAGGGCTCGGCCCTGGTCACCCTGGGCATGTTGCTGGCCATTCTGGCTTCGCTCACCATCGGTGCCTGGCCGGCCATCAGCAAATACGGACTGGGCTTTTTGACCAGCACCACCTGGGACCCGGTCAAGGAGGAGTTTGGTGGCCTGGTCATGATCTATGGCACGCTGGCAACATCGTTTATCGCGTTGCTGATTGCCGTGCCAGTGAGTTTCGGGATTGCACTGTTTCTGACCGAGTTGTCACCGGCTTGGCTCAAGCGCCCCTTGGGCACGGCCATCGAGTTGCTGGCGGCGGTGCCGTCCATCGTCTATGGCATGTGGGGTCTGCTGATCTTTGGTCCGGTGTTGGCCACCTATGTGCAGCAGCCCCTGCAGGCCGCCTTCTCCGGCGTGCCCTATCTGGGCGCCTTTGTCTCCGGTCCTCCGGTGGGCATCGGTATCTTCTCCGCTGGCGTGATTTTGGCCATCATGATCATTCCCTTCATTGCCGCTGTAATGCGCGATGTGTTTGAAGTGACGCCACCCCTGCTGAAGGAGTCTGCCTACGGGTTGGGCGCCACCACCTGGGAGGTGGTGTCCAAGGTGGTTCTGCCCTACACCAAGACCGGTGTCATTGGCGGCATCATGCTGGGCCTGGGTCGTGCCATTGGTGAGACCATGGCGGTGACCTTTGTCATTGGCAATTTCAACCAACTGGATTCCGTGAGTCTGTTCCAGGCCGCCAATAGCATCACTTCTGCCTTGGCCAACGAGTTTGCCGAAGCGGGCGAAGGCCTGCACCAGGCATCGCTGATGTACCTGGGCCTGGTGTTGTTCTTTATTACGTTTGTGATTTTGTCCTTGTCCAAGATACTGCTGCTGCAACTGCGCAAGAACGAGGGAGCGAAAACATGACCGTGACCGCACACCAACTCCGCGCAGCCAAGTTTGCCCAGCGCAAGCTGGTCAACCAGATTGCCACCGGTCTGGCGCTGATTGCCATGGCCTTTGGCCTGTTCTGGCTGTTCTGGATTCTGTGGGAAACCATTCTGCTGGGCCTGGGCGGCTTGAATTTTGCGACCTTCACCCAGATGACGCCGCCGCCGAACGACGAAGGTGGACTGGCGAATGCCATCTACGGCTCGTTTGTGATGGTGACCCTGGCAACCTGCGTGGGAACCCCGGTGGGGGTGATGGCCGGGATTTATCTGGCGGAGTTCGATTCCAAGAGCTGGCTGGCCTCCCTCACACGGTTTGTCAACGATATCCTGTTGTCTGCCCCGTCGATTGTGATTGGTTTGTTTGTCTACGCCGTGGTGGTGTCGCGCTTCAAATCCTTTTCGGGTTATGCGGGCGTGGTGGCACTGTCGTTGCTGGTGATCCCGGTCGTGATCCGCACCACCGAGAACATGCTGCAACTGGTTCCGTCCGGTCTGCGCGAAGCGGCCTATGCACTGGGTGCGCCCAAGTGGAAGGTCATCCTGAGCATCACGCTGAAGGCGGCGCGAGCCGGCGTCATCACCGGTGTGCTGCTGGCCGTGGCCCGCATTGCCGGTGAGACGGCTCCGTTGCTGTTCACCGCGCTGAGCAACCAGTTCTGGACGTCTTCGCTGAGCGAGCCCATGGCCAGCCTGCCGGTGACGATCTTCAAGTTTGCGATGAGCCCCTATGAAAACTGGCAGAAGCTGGCATGGGCTGGCGTCTTCATCATCACGGTTGCGGTCCTGGGGCTGAATATTCTGGCGCGGGTGCTGACCCGGGCGAAGATTTAAGACGTGCTGTTGCAACCATTGTTCTGAATAAAACCTCATGCTGAAAACTACCACTGCACCCACGGCGACCAAGATTGCGGTCCGGGACCTGAACTTCTATTACGGCAAGTTCCACGCGCTCAAGGGCATCAACCTGGAGATCCCCGAGAACAAGGTAACGGCCTTCATCGGTCCATCCGGCTGCGGCAAGTCCACCTTGTTGCGGGTGTTCAACCGCATGTTCGAGCTGTACCCCGAGCAGCGCGCCGAAGGCCAGATCATGCTCGACGGCGAGAACCTGTTGACCAGCAAGGAAGACGTGGCGCTGCTGCGCGCCAAGGTCGGCATGGTGTTCCAGAAACCCACGCCGTTTCCCATGTCCATCTTCGACAACATCGCCTTTGGTGTGAAGCTGTTCGAGTCGCTGAACGCCAGCGACATGGAAGAGCGTGTCGAATGGGCGCTGCGCAAGTCGGCCCTGTGGAACGAGGTCAAGGACAAGCTGCACCAGAGCGGCTCCAGCCTGTCGGGCGGGCAGCAGCAACGCCTGTGCATTGCGCGTGGCATTGCCATCAAGCCCGAGGTGCTGCTGCTGGACGAGCCCTGCTCGGCGCTGGATCCAATCTCGACCGCCAAGGTCGAGGAATTGATCGTGGAACTCAAGAGCGATTACACCGTGGTCATCGTGACCCACAACATGCAGCAGGCGGCCCGCTGCAGTGACTACACGGCCTATATGTACCTGGGCGACCTGGTGGAGTTCGGTTCGACCGAGCAGATGTTCTTCAAGCCCACCCGCAAGGAAACCGAAGACTACATCACGGGCCGGTTTGGATAGAAAGAAAGATATGGCAGACAAACATTTATCGACACAATTCGACAGCGAGCTGACCTCGGTTTCCTCGCAGGTCATGGAACTCGGCGGTTTGGTGGAGTCCCAGATCCGGCGCGCCATCTACGCCCTGTCCCAGTTCAGTGTGGAGGTGGCCAATGAGGTCACAGCCAATGAGGCTCGGGTGAACGCCATGGAAGTCGAGATCGACCGCGACCTGTCGTCCATCATCGCCCGACGCCAGCCCACTGCGCGCGACCTGCGTCTGCTCATCGCCATCTCCAAGACCACGGCCAACCTGGAACGCGTGGGTGACGAGGCCGAGAAGATTGCACGCATGGTGCGCTCCATCATCGAGAGCGGCTCGCCGCGGGCGTTGCCCTCGCTGGAGTTGCGCGTGGCGGCCGATCTGGCCTCCGGGCTGCTGAACAAGGCGCTGGATGCGTTTGCCCGCCTGGACATTGCAGCGGCGGTGGCCATCCTGAAAGAGGACGACCTGATCGATGCGGAGTTTGACGGCTTTGTGCGCAAGCTCATCACCTACATGATGGAAGACCCGCGCATGATTTCGCCCAGCCTGGACCTGCTGTTCCTGGCCAAGGCCATCGAGCGCATCGGCGACCATGCCAAGAATATTGCCGAGTTCATCATCTACGTGGTCAAGGGCGAGGATGTGCGCCACTCCACCATGGAGAAAATTGAGTCCGTAGTCAAATGAGAACGATGCCTTCTGTTCTCATCGTCGAAGATGAGGCAGCCATTGCAGAACTGATTGCGGTGAACCTGCGGCACAATGGTTTTCGCCCGATCTGGGCCATGGACAGTGCCACCGCCCAGCGCGATCTGGACGCCGGCCTTCCCGATCTGATTCTGTTGGACTGGATGCTGCCGGGCGAAAGTGGTCTGGTGCTGGCCAAGCGCTGGCGTGGCGATCCGCGCACCCAGACCGTGCCCATCATCATGCTGACGGCCCGCGGTGACGAAGCCGACCGCGTGGCGGGCCTGGATGCCGGAGCGGACGACTACATTGCCAAGCCGTTTTCGACCAAGGAGCTGCTGGCCCGCATCCGTGCCGTGCTGCGCCGTCGCACGCCCGAGCAGGCCGGCGAGGTGCTGACCATCGGCAAACTGGTGCTGGACCCATCCACCCACCGTGTGTCGTTTGATGAACGGCCCCTCAAGCTGGGACCGACCGAGTTCAAGCTGTTGCACTACCTGATGGGCCATGCCGAGCGTGTGCACAGTCGGGCCCAATTGCTGGACAAGGTGTGGGGCGACCATGTGTACATTGAGGAGCGTACCGTGGACGTGCACGTCAAGCGACTGCGTGAAGCACTGGCGCAGGCGGGTTCCATGGTGGAGACCGTCCGTGGTGCGGGCTACCGTCTGACTGTCACACCAACCCCATCCCCCGCAACGGCTATGGCCACCGACAAAGCCGGCATCTGAGCGGCGACATCTTCCACTATGTTCTGGCGGCTGTTTTCTCTTGGGCTGTGCCAGGCTGTCGCCGCTGGCTTGGGCTGGTACCTGGCACCCCGCGGCGAACAGTGGCAAATTGCCCTCGCCATGGCGTTGCTGGGCGGCTATGTCTGGTTCGTGCTGGACAGCGCGCGCGGCCTGCGCCTGCTGGGTTGGCTGCGTGCCGGTGCGACGACGGACGTCGCGATTGGCAATGGGCTGTGGGGAGAGGCCTATGACCGCGTACGGCGCATCCTGCGTGCCACCAACAAGCTCGCGGCCGACAGCGACAACCGGCTGAAGGATTTCCTGGCAGCCATGCAGGCATCGCCCAACGGGGTGGTGCTCCTGGATTCCGATGCGCGCATTGAGTGGTTCAACCAGACGGCAGCCACGCACTTCGGCTTTGACGTGCAGCGTGACCTGTTGCAGCACCTGGGCAATCTGGTGCGTGATCCGGAGTTTGCCGCCTACCTGACGGCACGCAACTTTGGCCATGATGTGGTCATGCACGGCAAGGAAAACCGCGACTCGAAGCCGGTCAAACTGTCGGTGCACTTGCACCCCTATGGGGAAGGACGCATGCTGCTGCTGTCGCGCGACATCACGGCGAAGGAACAGGCCGAGGCCATGCGAAGAGATTTTGTGGCCAATGTGTCGCACGAAATTCGCACACCGCTTACCGTGTTGGCCGGTTTCGTGGAAACCCTGCAAACCCTGCCGCTGGACGAGCAGGAGCGCCAGCGCTATCTGGGCTTGATGTCCCAGCAAGCGCAGCGTATGCAGACACTGGTCAGCGACCTGCTCACCCTGTCCCGTCTGGAAGGCAGCCCTTCGCCCAGCATGAATGAATGGGTGTCGGTTGACGTTTTGATGCGCCAGTGTGAGCAGGAGGCGCGGGATCTGTCGCATGTGCTGTGGACGCAGTCACATGACCTGCGATTTGAGCGCACGCCTGGTTGTGAAATTGCCGGTTCCACGCTGGAACTGCACAGTGCCATGTCCAACCTGATAGGGAACGCCATCCGGTACACGCCGGCACAACGGAGCATTGAGGTGGGTTTCAAACGGCAGGCGGATGGTGGCGCCGTCTTCTTTGTCACCGACCAGGGGCCGGGCATTGCGCAGGAGCACATTCCGCGTTTGACCGAGCGCTTCTACCGGGTGGATCGCAGCCGTTCCCGCGACACCGGCGGCACCGGATTGGGGCTGGCCATTGTCAAGCATGTCGCACAGCGGCATGGGGCTGAACTGAGCATAGACAGCGTACCGGGCAAGGGTTCCACGTTTTCGATTGTTCTGCCTGCATCGCGGATGCGCTGCACGCCTGGGACTTAGCCCCATCGCTGGCCCAGAGGCCTACTTTTTCCGGTAGAGCAAAACGGATTCGCCGCCGCTGGCAGGGTGTTGTACCGTTCCCTGCAAAGTCCACAGCGCCGTGTCGACGCTGGACGGGATGGAGGCATCGGCCAGGGGCTCCACCAGCAACCAGGGGCAGGCAGGTGGAGTTTGCACGGCCTGAAGTTGCAACTTGCCGTAGAACTGAAACGCCGCAATTTGCCCTTGCCCCAAACCCCATGTTTCCACGCAACCAGGGGTATCCAGTTGCGACTGGATTTGCTTGACCAGCGCGGTGTAGCTTTGCGCATAGTTGAGCAGGGGCATCCACAGTGTCATCAACAGCAGCCAGCTCAGTGCAGCGCCACCTGCGGGCAGCACCAGACTCTTCCAGATGGCCGCGCGGTGACGCCCCACACGCCATTTCACCAGCCACGCCCATGCCAACGTTGCGACCACGGCGACCGATAACGTGAACAGTGAAAAGCTGGCTTCAAACCCGGGAGCCAGACGCGCCACGTTGGCGGCGGGTTGAGCCGGAACGCCGGTCTGCATGGCAATCCAGACCACCCAGATGGTGAAGGCACAGCCGGAAAAGAACAGCAGCGTGAACCAGTCAATCAGCGCGGCAACCTGGCGCTTGAGCGTGGGCAGCGCGAAGGCGGCCAGTGTGGACAGCGCAGGCAGGGCCAGCAACAGGGTGCGGTCCGATGCGGCCGATACCAGCGTTGCCAGCACGCATACGGCAGTGAACCAGGCGGGCAGTGCAATGTGGCGGCTGATGCGGCGGTTGAACAGCTGGAAGCGCCAGCGCCACAGTGTCCACAGCGCCAGGGGCCATGCGGGCCAGGTAAACCACACCAGCAGTTCCACATAGCCACTCCAGTCGGACCAGGCGGCGTGGGGCAACTGTATCTTCCATCGCAACAGGCCCAACCACAGGGCCAGAGCAGCAACGCCCAGGCTGGCCAGGACGATGGCCACGCTTTCCAGGGTGATGCGGCGGTTGCTTGTCAGGTCGGTCTCATCGCTGGCCCGGTCTGCAAAGTGCAGGGCCGCACTGCCCAGGCCAAACAGCAGGGCCAGGCTGGGCGCACCCGACAGGGCAAGGCCCGCCAGTCCGGCCACTGCGGCCAGTGCCGGCCCATGGCGGCGGTAGGGCAAGGCCCCCATGCTGTAGAAAAAGAGTGCTGTGAAACCCAGTTGCGCCAGCGCAGGTGTCGTTTCGTGCGAGAGCTGGGCCAGGCCCAGACAGGCGATGAAGGCCAGCAGACCGCCATCGGCCATGGCTCGGGCGTAGTCGGCTGGCTGTGCCTCACCACCGAAGGCGAAGGCCACCGGCTGCGCCAACGGGTTGCGCGCCAGGTAATAGGTTCCGTACCAGGTGGCTGTCATGGTCAGAACCAACAGCAGGGCGAACGGAATACGCACCATGAAGTCCACGCTGGCCCATGCCGGGGTCAGTTGCATGGTCCACGCACCCAGCCAGTAGGGCAATACCGCAGGGTTGTCGGCCGGTACGCCCATCAACGTCGGATTGAACCAGTTGGTGCTGCCCTGGACCAACTCGGCCATGAAACCCAGGGCCGTCATGTCTTCGCTCTTCCACGCATCGCGGCCGATGAAGCCGGGCAGGATATAGGCGCAGCACAGCAGCAGCAGGGCCAGGCGCGGAAAGCGTCGGGCACCGGCCTGGGTCACGATGGCGGGGTTGGGGTGGTTCACGGAGTCGGGCGCACTACAAAAAAAAGCAGCGCGGAAATCCGGGCTGCTTTCTTTGACGATTCAGGTCAAGACCTGATGTCGGTTTACTTGGCGACGGCTGTCTTGCCGAAACGGTTGCGGAAGCGCTCGACGCGACCACCCATGTTGTCCACGGACTTCTGGGTGCCGGTGTAGAAGGGATGCGATTCGCTGGTGGTGTCCAACTTGAAGAGGGGCAGTTTGCGGCCGTCTTCCATGTCGATCATTTCCTTGGTGTTGGCGCAGGAACGGGTCACGAACTTGAATCCGTTGGACATATCCTGGAAGCACACTTCGCGGTAATTGGGGTGAATGCCTTCTTTCATATCTTCTCCATCAGTAGCGAGAGCCGCGCCAGCCTATCCGGCGTACTTGTCGCAAAACAGTCGATTATAGCTTGTTTCGCCTTGGGACCTAGTTATCCGCCCCGACGCATCATGTCGAAGAATTCGCTGTTGTTCTTGGTGGCCTTCATCTGCTTCAAGACCATCTCCATGGATTCGATTTCATCCATGTTGTAGAGGAACTGGCGCAGGATGCGGGTCTTTTGCAGGATTTCCGGCTGCAGCAGCAACTCTTCACGGCGGGTTCCGCTGCGGTTGAGCTGGATGGACGGGAACACGCGCTTCTCATAGAGGCGGCGGTCCAGGTGGATTTCAGAGTTGCCGGTGCCCTTGAATTCTTCAAAGATCACTTCGTCCATGCGGCTACCGGTATCGACCAGCGCCGTGGCGATGATGGTCAATGAGCCGCCTTCTTCCACGTTACGGGCAGCGCCCAGGAAGCGCTTGGGACGTTGCAATGCGTTGGAGTCCACACCACCGGTCAAGACCTTGCCGGAAGAGGGCACCACGTTGTTGTAGGC
>JAVBYK010000120.1 GCA_030824095.1 bacterium | reverse complement strand
CCAATGGCGAGGTCGGTGGCATCCAGGTCAAGGGCCCGAATGTGTTCAGCGGCTACTGGCAGATGCCGGAAAAGACGAAGGAAGAGTTCACCGCGGACGGCTACTTCAAAACCGGCGACGTGGGCCGCGTGGATGCCGATGGCTATGTGACCATCGTCGGACGCAGCAAGGACCTGATCATCAGTGGCGGCTACAACGTGTACCCGGCCGAGATCGAGGGCACTATCAACACCTTGCCCGGTGTGGCTGAGAGCGCGGTGGTGGGCGTGCCGGACACGGACTTTGGTGAGGTCGGGGTGGCTGTTGTCATTGCCAAGCCGGGTGTCTTGGTGAATCCGGAAAAAGTTTTGTCCGAGCTCAAGAGAATGCTGGCAAACTTCAAGATACCCAAGCGTTGCTACGTGGTGCCTGAACTGCCGCGCAACACCATGGGCAAAGTGCAGAAGAACCTTCTGCGTGCGCAGTACCAGAAACCCTAGCCACGGGGCATGAACCATGCAAGTCTTGCAGTCCACCTTCCGCCAGTTTCCCGTGTGTGCGCAGGACCTGGCTGCGCTGGCGGCCATTGAGCCCAACCTGATTTTGGCGTTTGGCTCGGTAGAGGCGCTGCAGGGCGCTGCTGCCGTTTTGGCTGAAGCCTTTCCAATCGCCCGCCGTGCTGGTTGCTCCACCGCTGGCGAAATCTCGGCACAGGGCGTGGAAGATGGCACGCTGGTCGTGACGGCCATGCACTTTGACCAGGTGCGTCTGGCGCAGGTCAGCACCACGCTGGCCGCCATGGATGATTCCTTTGCGGCCGGCAAGCGCCTGGCATCCGGCCTGCCGATAGCGGGCCTGCGTGCCGTGCTGATCTTCGGTCAGGGCGTGAGCATCAACGGCAGCGCGGTCTTGTCCGGCATGACCGACATGCTGGGTCCCAAGGTTCCCATCACCGGTGGACTGGCCGGAGATGGTGGCGCCTTTGCTCAGACCTGGGTGCTGGACGACAAAGGCGTCAGTAGCAACCGCCTGACCTGTGTTGGCCTGTATGGCGACGCGCTGGAGTTTGCACATGGCTCGTTTGGCGGCTGGTCCCCCTTTGGCCCGGCGCGCAAGGTCACGCGGTGCCAGAACAATGTGCTGTTCGAACTGGATGGTGAGCCGGCGCTGCAGGTCTACAAGCGCTATCTGGGGGAACACGCCAACGGATTGCCCGCCTCGGGTCTGCTGTTTCCGTTTGCCATGCTGAGTAGCGACCATGCCGAGGTTGGATTGATTCGCACCATCCTGGGCGTGGATGAGGCCGCCGGCAGCCTGACGTTGGCCGGAGACATCGATCCCGATGGCTATTTGCGGCTGATGCACGCCAGCACCGATGCGCTGGTGGACGGGGCAGAGGCAGCGGCACAAGCCGCCAAAGCCATGCAGACCCACACGCGCGACGGACTGGCGCTGCTGGTGAGCTGTGTGGGGCGCAAACTGGTCATGGGCGGGCGGGTGGATGAAGAGGTTGAGGCTGTCGGGCAGGTGTTCGGCAAAGGCGCCACATTGGCCGGTTTTTATTCCTACGGCGAGATCAGTCCTTTCAGCCCGGCGGTGGAGTGCAGGTTGCACAATCAGACCATGACCATCACCTACATTGCCGAGGCCGTTTGACGTCGGTTCTGGTGTTCTGAATGCACAAGCTACTCGCGCGCCAGGTTCAACGCCTGCTGGATACCGACCCGGCGGGGCTGCCCGCGCTTCTGGCGGAACTCGAAGCATTGGCGGGCAGTGACGCGCTGTCGGAACCGGCAAAGCGTTTGATTGGCGGGCTGCCATTGTTTATCCAGCGGGTGGATGAGGCCTACCAACAAAGCGACCGCGATTTGGAACTCAAGACCCGTAGTCTGGAGCTGAGTTCACTTGAGCTTACCGCCAAGAACGCCCAGTTGCGTGAGGACCTGGCCAGCCGCACCCGCGCGATAGATTCCTTGCGGGCTTCGGCCCGGGACCTGATGGCCTCCATCGATACCGACCAGACCCTGGCCGCCGATGACAACCTGGAAACCCTGTCGACACTGATGCGCGATCTGGTGCGCCAGCACGAGGAGAGCCAGTCCGATCTGCATGCGGCGCTGACCGATCTGGCCTACCAGAAGTTTGCGCTCGACCAGCATGCCATTGTCAGCACGACCAACCTGGCCGGGGAAATCATCTACGCCAACGACAAGTTTTGCGAAATCAGCGGCTATAGCCGTACCGAACTGCTGAACCAGAATCACCGCATTATCAAGTCGGGGGTCCATCCACCCGAGTTTTTCACGGAATTGTGGGAAATGATCACGGCCGGCATGGTCTGGCATGGCGAGATCTGCAACCGCAACAAGGCGGGCGAGCTGTATTGGGTGGACGCCACCATCGTGCCGCTGGCTGATGAGGCGGGTACCCCCACGATGTACATCGCCATCCGCACCGATATCACGCAGCGCAAGCGCATGGAGACGTCCATGAAGGCGGCTGAAGCCCGTTTGCGCCACATCACCAACACGGTTCCCGGTGTGGTGTTCCAGTGGCACGTGGCGCCAGACCATTACCACTTCACCTTTGTCAGCGAGCGGGTGCGCGAGGTTCTGGGGTTCACCCCGGAGGAAATGAAGGCGAACGCCTCACTGACCACACAGCAAATCGTCCCTGAAGACAAACCCCGTGTGGTGGAAGGGGTGCTGGACGCGGCCCGCAGGCGGGTGATCTGGCGCGGTGAATACCGCATTCGCCTGCAGGGTGGTGCTTTGCGGTGGATACGGGCGGAGATTGACCCGGAGCCCGACCTAGCGCCCGACGGTGCCACGGTGTTCACCGGCATCTGGCAGGATGTGACCGCGCTCAAGGAAGCCGACGCGCGATTGCGGGAAGTGACCGAGAACATCCCGGTTGCGGTGTTCCAGTATTTTGTTGAAATGGATGGCAAGTTCCGGATCACGTTCATGAGTGACACCATTGAGGCCATTTGTGGCGTGCGGGCAGATGCGATTCTGGAAAACACCCAGTTGTTGGCCGAGCGCGTGCACCCGGAGGATCGCGTGCTGTTCTTTGCCGGTCTGGGGGCAGCCGATGCCCATGCGCGGGCTCAGTCCGTGGATTTGCGAATGGTGCACCAGCACACCGGCGCCATTGCGTGGGTGCATGGTGAAGCCCACCCCCGGCAACTGTCCCATGGCGGTTGGGTGTGGAATGGCTACTTCACCGACATTACCGCAGCCAAACAGGCCGCTACGGAGTTACAGAAGGCCAAGGAAGACGCGGAGGCGGCCAGCCGCGCCAAGTCGGACTTTCTGGCCAATATGAGCCATGAAATCCGCACACCCATGAATGGCGTGATCGGCATGACGGACTTGTTGCTGGACACGTCGCTGGACGCGGAGCAGCGCGAATACTTGGGCGTTGTGAAGTCATCCGCCGACTCACTGCTGCGGGTGATCAATGACATTCTGGATTTCTCCAAGATCGAAGCCGGCAAGCTGCAGATCGAGCACATTCCGTTCAATCTGGGGCATTCGGTTGCCGAAACGCTGAAGTCGGTTGCGCTGCGCGCCAGCGAAAAGGGGTTGGAACTGGTGCTGGATCTGGCTCCCGAGGTGCCGGGCTCCGTGTTGGGTGACCCCGGACGGCTGCGGCAGGTGCTGGTGAACATTCTCGGCAATGCCATCAAATTCACCCAGCAGGGCGAGATTGTGTTGCGCATTGTGCGGGCCAAGCCGGAAGGTGCTGGCACCACGCTGCAGTTTTCGGTGATTGACACCGGCATTGGCATTCCGGCCAGCAAGTTGGGCAGCATTTTTGATGCGTTCTCCCAAGAGGACAGCTCCACCACCCGTAAATATGGCGGCACCGGCCTGGGGCTGACCATCTGCGCACGCCTGGTTGGAGCCATGGGCGGCCGCATCTGGGTGGACAGTGAGGTCGGCAAGGGTAGTGCCTTTCACTTCACACTGAACCTGGATGTGGATACGCTGGCTTCGACGCCCCTGTTGCCCATGGCCCCGATCGCTGGCTGCCACATGGTGGTTGTGGATGACAACGCGGTGAGCCGCGAGGTGCTGGCCCGCACGCTGGAGCTGGAAGGCGTCCGTGTCGAGGCCTTTGCCTCCGGGCTCGTGGCCCTGGACTGGATGACCCATGCGGAGCCCGGCCAACAACCGTGTGATCTGGTGCTGTTGGACGCCCAGATGCCGGACATGGACGGTTTCGACGTGGCCAGAGCGATTTTGCAGTTGCCCGGGTGTGCCGCGCTGCCTCTGGTGATGCTGTCTTCTGCTGGCTTGAAGGGCGATGCGCAAAGGGCGGTCGAAGCGGGGATCGTGGGCTATCTGAGCAAACCCATTTCTCGCGACGAGTTGTTACAGGCCGTCGCGCGGGCTCTCCAAGTGCAAACTACCCAGCCCCAAGTCCCGATCACCGGCCACCGTGAGCGTGAAGACCAGGTGCTGATGAACGTATTGCTGGTGGAGGACCATGCCATCAACCAGAAATTGGCCACAACCCTGCTGGAGCGCTGGGGTCACCACGTGGAAGTGGCCGGCAACGGACAGATTGCGCTGGACATGCTGGCACGCCAGCAATTCGACGTTGTCCTGATGGACATGCAGATGCCGGTTATGGATGGTCTGGAGGCAACCCGGCGTATCCGTGCCTCGGAAACGGTGCGGCGCACCCCCATCATTGCCATGACCGCCAATGCCATGGAGGCCGACCGCGAGCGTTGTCTGGCTGCCGGTATGGATGACTACATTTCCAAGCCCATCAAGGCACAGGAACTCCAGCAAATGTTGCAGCACTTTTCCTCGCCCATGGTGCACTTTTCGCTGACCCGGCCTGCCTCTTTATCAATGTTGCTGTCGTCCTCGCCGGCAACATTCGATTACGCGCAGGCCCTATCACGAGCCGATCAGGAGGTTATCGGGATCATTGCCCAGGCCTTTGTGGATCAATGGCCGTCCGATCTGCAAAAAATGCGGGATGGGCTGGCCAATGGTGATCTGAAAGCGGTCATGCATGTTGCGCATGCACTCAAGGGAACGCTTTCGATGTTTGGGGCCAAGCCGGCCAGTGATCTGGCTTACCGGATTGAACAGTGCTCGCTGGACAGTAAGGCCCCAAGCATACCGGCGCTGCTGGACTCATTGACGCGGGAGATGGACCAGCTGCTTCCGTTGATCCCAATGGATGCCGCATTGTGAGTAAGATAAATGTTAATTAACAAGGCGGGATTTCTGTGACGCACCACGTTCTGATCATCGACGATACAGAGATCAACCTGATCCTGTTCGCCGCGCTGGTGAAAAAACTGGAGAACTGCGAGCCCCACACGTTCACCGACGCGCGCAGCGGTCTGGACTGGGCCAAGGACCAGGTGCCGGATCTGGTGATCGTGGATTACATGATGCCGGACATTGACGGGTTGGAGTTCATCCGGCTGTTGCGAGAGATGCCGGGCTGCGATGTGGTGCCGGTGGTGATGATTACCGCCAACGATCAGAAGCAGTTGCGTTACCGTGCGCTGGATCTGGGGGCCAATGACTTCCTGACCAAACCCGTCGACAAGGTCGAATTTCTGGCGCGCAGCCGCAACATGCTGTTGGTCAGCGATGCACGCAAGCAGTTGTCTGATCGCGCACAGTGGCTGGCCGACGAGGTGCGCAAGGCTACCGCCGAGATCGTGGCGCGAGAGCGAGAAACCGTTTTCCGGCTGTGCAAGGCCGCGGAATACCGCGACCCCGAAACCGGGGCGCACATCTTGCGCATGGCCCACTACTCACAACTGATTGCGCGCGGTTTGGACATGTCGATTGAGGACCAGGAGCTTTTGCTGGAAGCTGCGCCCATGCATGACATCGGCAAGGTGGGAATTCCCGACGGGATTTTGCTCAAGCCCGCACGGCTGGATGCCGACGAATTTGAGGTCATGAAGCGGCATGCCATCTACGGGTACGAACTGCTGCAGGGCAGTTCATCCCGGGTGTTGCAGGCTGGAGCGGACATTGCACGTGGTCACCACGAGAAGTTTGACGGCACGGGCTACCCGGCGGGCATACGAGGGACCGACATTCCTATCTTCAGCCGCATTGTTGCCGTGGCGGATGTGTTTGACGCCTTGACTTCGGAGCGCCCCTACAAGAAGGCCTGGACGCTGGAGGCTGCGGTGGACTTTCTGCTGGAAGGCTCCGGAACCCACTTTGATCCCGATTGCGTCAAGGCTTTCCTGGGTGCCTGGGATGATGTGATGGACATCCGCTCGCGCTACCAGGAAGAAGAGTAGCCCGCCAGGCGAATATTAGCTATCAAATAGATAGCTAACAATTCAATATCGACGAGGACTATAGGCCAGTTTCTATCAAAATCATTTGAGAATCAGGACGGGAATATTGCCGTGGGTGAGTACGTGCTGGGTTTCACTGCCCAGCAGCAAGCGCTTGATGCCCCGGCGCCCGTGCGATGCCATCACGATCAGGTCGCACTGGTGTTTCTTGGCCGCGGCCAGCAGGGCATCGGACACCACATCGGATTTGACGGTGATGGCCTTGGTGGTTACACCCTTGGCAAGCGCCGTCTTCTTGACTGCGTCGACGACGGCCTGACCTTCCTCGGCCCATTGGCTCTCCACCCGGCGTACTTCGTCAGGCTGCAAGGCAATGCCCCCCTCGAAATAGCTCTGCGGGTAACGGGGCACGACTTTCAGGGCGACCAACTCTGCACCACACAAGGCGGCCAGATCGATGGCGCTTTTGACTGCTTTTTTGGACAGGGTTGAGCCATC
Organism: bacterium; assembly: GCA_030824095.1. Lineage (GTDB taxonomy): Bacteria > Pseudomonadota > Gammaproteobacteria > Burkholderiales > Burkholderiaceae_C > Allorhodoferax. The sequence continues at coordinate 1,361 of JAVBYK010000120.1, read as the reverse complement.
GGTGGCGACCAGAATGCGTTGGTACATTGTTATGCTCCTTGAAGTAGACAGTTGTCGAGGTTACTCTATACTGGTTTGGCAGTCTTGATTTGCATCAAGTTGCAAAAAGCGCTTTCCCTGCACACTCTCAGCCCATGCTTTCCTCCACTCTTGCGGCCCAGCCATTGACGGCTGGAGCGCCACCAGCCGACACCCCGCCGCCGGCTCCTTCCGTAGCGCCGCAGAACCTGATGCCCTACACCGGGGAGGACCTTCGGGTGCTGGACGACCCTCTGGAGTGGAGTGCATTCAGTCGTCAGTCGCCCCAAGGTCCCCATTGCTGGGAGTCCAGCGTAGTGATTGAGGGCATGCACTGTGCCGCTTGTTCACTGACGGTGGAGGAGGCTTTGACCCGGGTTCCGGGCGTGATCAGCGCCCAGGTTGGTGCAGCCAGCCACCGCGCCAAGGTGATCTGGTCGGATCAGCAGGTGCTTCCTTCAGCCTGGATGCAGGCCGTGCAGGGCAGTGGCTACCGTGCGGTACCGGCCAATGATGTCTTCGCCAGCGAACGCCGCAAGCTGGAGACCCGCCAGGCCCTGTGGCGCTGGCTGGTAGCCGGTCTGTGCATGATGCAGGTCATGATGTATGCCTACCCGGCGTACGTGGCCCACCCCGGTGACCTGACGGGCGAGATGGAGCAGTTGCTGCGCTGGGCGTCGTGGGTACTGACATTGCCAGTGGTGTTCTTTTCCTGTGGCCCTTTCTTTCGCAATGCCTGGCGTGACATCACGCAGATGCGCATCAGCATGGACCTGCCCGTGGCGTTGGGCATGTTCATCACCTTTGCCATGAGCACGGCTGGTACGTTTGAGCCGGGCGGCGTCTTTGGTCACGAGGTCTACTTCGACTCATTGACCATGTTCGTTTTTTTCCTGCTGACCGGGCGTTGGCTGGAGCTGCGTCTGCGCGACCGCACCGCCGGGTCGCTGGAGGCCTTGATGAACCGCCTGCCCGACAGCGTGGAGCGCCTGCTGCCGGATGGCCAGTTTGAGCGCGTCGCCGTGCGCCGCATTGTGGTGGGTGATGTGTTGCGGATCCATCCTGGCGAAACGTTTGCCGCGGACGGTGTGGTGCATGCCGGACAGACGCTGGTGGATGAGGCCCTGTTGACGGGCGAGTCCCATCCTCTGGCGCGCGGTATCGGTACGCAGGTCCTTTCGGGTAGCCACAATTTGAGCAGCACCGTGCAGGTGCGGGTGGAGCGGGTCGGTGAAGCCACGCGGTTCTCGCAAATTGTGGCGTTGATGGAGAGTGCCTCGGCGACCAAACCCCAGGGTGCCATGCTGGCCGACCGGCTGGCCAAGCCGTTTCTGATTGGGGTA